>CAYSRH010000181.1:0-4970 GCA_964433245.1 uncultured Bacteroidales bacterium
TGCGATTTGTTGTATAATAGTTCGTAAACTCTCCATAGGCAGAAAACCTGTTGATACGTTCCACATCACCCAGGGTGATGGTGTCCAATAAAACAATTTTTGTCATATTACTATCTTCTTATTATGATGGGGGTACGCTGGTAAAGTATTGTTCGAAAATTCATTTTATCACCCACTATAAAAACCAGTCATGAAATTTGATTCAAAAATAATTAAAATCTTATATTTACCTACCGTAATACAAAACAAAGCAAACGATATTTATTTAACACAAAAGTTTATGTGTATCAACACCGCGATTGTCGAATTTGGCTTTCGGGTGACACAGTTCTGTTCGAAGCGTTCTGCTTTACTATCACAACAAAAAAGTACGGATATCATCAGGGGCATTATTCAAAAACCATAGTCTTCGCTATGCCGTACACGGAACAAAAAGTTTCTCACGAGATTGACCCACAGGGAGAACTCCTCATAAAAGGGATAAAACCGGAAGAAGCAGCCTATACCATATACCTGATTGAAAAATGTTTTAAAAGCAATAAAAAACAAGCCAGAATTAGTTGTAAAGAAGATTAAAATCTGTATAATTTCTGCATCTCGTTTTGCAAATCCTTGGCTTTTTCTCTTGCCACTTCAGCATAATGTTCAGAAGAATCTGCAAAGATAATACCTCGTGAGCTGTTAATCAGCAATCCACCTTCTTCAGTTGCTCCATGCTGTATCACCTCTTTCAGGCTTCCTCCCTGTGCTCCGACCCCGGGTACCAACAAAAAATGTTTCGGAATAATTTTGCGGATATCTGCCAGCATCTCAGCTTTTGTCGCACCTACCACATACATCATATTATTATTATCACCCCATTGCAATGACTTCATGACTACCTTTTCATAAAGGTGTTCTCCGGCAACATCCTGCATCATTTGAAAATCAATATTTCCTTTATTCGATGTCAGGGCAAGAAGAATCACCCATTTGTCCTTAAAATTAAGAAAAGGACGCACCGAATCTTCGCCCATATACGGAGTCACCGTTACTGCATCAAAAGGCAGTGTTTCAAAGAAAGTACGGGCATACAATTCAGATGTGTTACCAATATCACCACGCTTGGCATCAGCAATAATAAATATATCGGGATACGCTTCCTTGCAATACGCAACTGTCATTTCCATCTGTTTCCAACCATCAACACCAAGCGCTTCATAAAAAGCCACGTTTAATTTGTAGCTTACTGTCATATCCTATGTGGCATCAATGATGGTCTTATTGAAGGCAAACACCGGAAATGCCTCATCCAGCACACAAGCAGGAAGCTTATTGATGTCAGAATCCAATCCGACACAAAGGAACGAACGTTTTTTCTTAATTTGATTGACAAGTTGCTGGTATTGCATAGTTGCCTTGTTTTATTATTAGGGTACTACCCATACTTTAGTGGTAAAATAAATCACTGTTTAAATGTGGTTTTAATCCTTTATTCCCTACACACAGAGGCTAAATCCCGGCCTCCTTCAATCGTTCTGCGTTTTCTGCCATGATCAACTTATCAATGATCGCTTGCAGATCTCCGTCAATGATTGCCGGCAGATTATATAATGTCAGATTGATCCGATGGTCTGTCACTCGTCCCTGCGGATAATTATATGTTCGTATTTTTGCTGACCTGTCGCCCGTTGAAACCATCGTCTTACGTTTGGACGAGACAGCATCCATACGTTTCTGGTATTCAATGTCATACAATCTGGAACGCAGTTCTTTCATTGCCTTGTCCAGGTTCTTGATCTGTGATTTTTCATCCTGACACGTTACCACTATACCCGAAGGTATGTGTGTCAAGCGAATGGCAGAGTAAGTTGTATTCACTGACTGTCCGCCCGGTCCTGAAGAGCAATAGGTGTCTTTTCGGACATCTTCCGGCTTGACTTCCACATCAAACTCATCTGCTTCGGGTAAAACGGCTACTGTTGCAGCAGATGTATGCACCCTGCCCTGTGTTTCGGTTTGTGGTACACGCTGTACCCTGTGTACGCCTGATTCATATTTAAGAATCCCATACACATCTTTTCCCGTCACATTCATAATGATTTCTTTATACCCTCCTGAAGTTCCTTCTGTAGCACTGGTTACTTCAATTTTCCACTTTCTTACTTCGGCATATTTGGTGTACATACGGAATAAATCACCGGCAAAGATACTGGCTTCATCACCACCTGTTCCGGCTCGTATCTCCAGTATTGCGTTTTTATCATCTTCGGGGTCTTTCGGTAACAAGAGCATCTTGATTTCATCTTCAAGGGGGAGCACCTGTTCAGTCAGGGCATCCACATCCGCCTTCGCCATCTCACGCATCTCGGGATCTTTCTCCGTTGCCAGCATCTGCTTCCCCGATTCAATATTGTCAATGATATCCTTGTATCTTTTGCATGCTTCAACCAGTGGTTCCAACTCACTATACTCCTTGTTCAGCCTGACATATTTTTTCATGTCCGCCATCACCTCCGGATCACTAAGCATTTGCCCAACCTCTTCAAAACGCATACGAAGAAATTCAAGCTTTTCTAATATCATATTACTTGCCATACAAAATCAGCTTCGTTTAATATTCAAATTTTCCATACTCACTATGGATTGTTAATTTTTTCCCTTGACAGGGATCGCATCGTCCGACAATTTTTGCATCAATTCCAAAACTTTCCGAGATACTAATAATTTTATCCGCTATTTCTTCCGGCACATAAAACTCAAAACGATGCCCCATATTAAAAACCTCATACATTTCTTTCCAGGGAGTTTTGGATTCTTCCCGGATAATCTTGAACAAGGGTGGCACATCAAACATATTGTCCTTTATCACATGTATATTTTCAACAAAATTCAGGCATTTTTTTTGTGCCCCACCCGAACAATGAACCATGCCATGCACCTCATTACGATATTTATCCAGTACAGACTTCACCACCGGAGCATAGGTTCGGGTCGGAGAAAGCACCAGCTTGCCTACATCCGGCTCTACCCCCTCTATCTTATCTGTCAGGCTGTATTTTCCGGTATAAACCAATGATTCGGGAATCAAGTCATCATAACTTTCCGGATATTTTGATGCCAGGCGATTATGAAACACATCATGGCGGGCAGAAGTCAAACCATTGCTACCCATCCCTCCATTGTAATATTTCTCGTAGCTTGCTTGTCCGTACGAAGCCAATCCTACAATGACATCCCCTGCCTGAATTTTTTCATTGGTAATCACCTCATCACGTCTCATTCTGCAAGTTACGGTAGCATCTACGATGATGGTACGCACCAGATCACCCACATCAGCAGTTTCGCCTCCTGTCAGGAATACATTGACACCCAGTTCACGCAATTCATTTACAATCTGGTCTGTACCCCGAATAATTTCGAGGATCACCTCCCCGGGGATCTTCTTTGCATTGCGTCCAATAGTAGATGAGAGTAAAATATTGTCTGTAGCACCAACACAAAGCAGATCATCAATATTCATGATAATGGCATCCTGTGCAATTCCTCTCCACACTTTTACATCGCCCGTTTCTTTCCAATACATATAAGCAAGCGAAGACTTTGTGCCGGCACCATCGGCATGCATAATATTACAATACGCCGGGTCGCCGGTCAATATATCCGGAATTATTTTGCAAAACGCTTTGGGATAAAGCCCCTTATTCAAATCTTTTATCGCTTTGTGCACATCTGACTTGGATGTGCTGACCCCACGTTGCTGATACCTTTTATTGTCATGCATAATAAATAATTCGATTCGATAATTAAAAATGCAAAGTTAGCAATTCCCTGACAAAAGCCATCATAAAAAATAAATACCAGATAAATCATCCGTTCTCTTTTAAAAAATCCTGTTTTCTTTTTATCTTGCAGGACAAAATATTTTTCAATAAATGGACCTGACAATTCTTAAAGACATTGCGATTATTTTTGCTTTCGCAACATTTGTAAATTATCTTTTCACAAAGATTCGCACCCCCACGATTATTGGTTACCTTCTGACCGGGATTCTCTTAGGTCCACATCTTACCGGCATTATCAGTTCTGCCCACCAGATTGAATTGTTAGCAGAATTGGGGATTGTTCTGCTTATGTTCTCCATTGGACTGGAGTTTTCACTTACGCAACTAATGAAAATCCGAAAAGCGGTTTTATTAGGTGGCTTTGTACAGGTAGCCTCAACAGTAGGTATTGTTTTTGTTTTCTCACGCATGCTTTCCATGGATTGGAACAGTGCTCTTTTCTTTGGATTGCTGATTGCTTTGAGCAGTACAGCCATTGTTCTGAAAATTTTACAAGAACGATCCGAGTTAACATCCAACTACGGACGTTCCGTCTTAGGCATATTAATTTTTCAGGATATTATACTTGTCCCCTTCCTCATATTTACCCCGCTTCTGGGAGGCGACATAAAAGGTGTCGGTACTGAATTTCTTTTTCTCCTGTTCAAATCAATCGCCATTATTATGATTGTGTACATAGGAAATCGCTGGATTATGCCCAAAGCATTACGAATGCTTGCCCATACCCGAAATCAGGAATTGTTTATCATGTCAATCCTCCTGATTTGTCTTTCCGCAGCACTTCTTACCGCTCAATTTGGCATGTCCTTAGCTTTTGGTGCTTTTTTGGCAGGATTGATGATCTCAAAATCAGAACACAGCCACATGGCATTCGGACATATCTTACCTTTCAAAGATACTTTCACCAGCTTTTTCTTTGTATCCATCGGCATGTTACTGGATCTGGAATTTGTCTATGATAACATATTACTTGTTCTGTTATCTGTTTCTGCTGTTATCCTTATAAAATTTCTTATCAGCGGGGGCACTGCATTTATTCTGGGGCATACTTTTAAAGGAACTGTATTGGTAGGTATTGCCCTATGCCAGGTGGGAGAATTCTCATTTATATTGTCCAGCGTAGGCATGAAGTATCATATTATCTCT
>CAYSRH010000182.1:0-4922 GCA_964433245.1 uncultured Bacteroidales bacterium
ACGTAGTGACGACCTGTTTGTAGAATAAAACCACAGCATATAAAACAAGCCCCAAGGGGCGACCTGTCGTAATTATTTAACTATCATGCACATATATATAATCATATTTAATTTACCGGACACTAATGCTTATTTATCTTTATTAAAAGCTTGTAAAAATCGTCTTACCTGATATGAATTTTTAAGCGAATACCGGGCCGCCGAGGAACTGCCATGTGAACCCACCAACACCCCCAAACCATCATCAGCCAAGGTATTAAAGGCATCTTCATCAGTCAGGTCATCACCAAAATAAATAGGAAGGATGTGTTCTTTCGATTCGAGATCGAGTTCGTGAAGTATCCATCGGATCGCTTTTCCCTTATGCCAATTTATATCGGGTTTTAGCTCCAAAATCATTTTCCCTTCAGTCACCTTCAATCCGGAATAGTCTAATGCAAGGGATTTTACCTTTTGAATGACTTCATCAACGTATTTCTTTTCGACATTACGATAGTGGACAGCCACAGCGTAGCGCTTACGATCTATTGTTGAGCCTGCAATTTTTTGTTCAACTTCTTCTTTTAATTGCTTTTCGATTTTATCAAGTTGTGGTTTTACTTTTTGGGCTTCTTCATGTTCAAACAATAAATCATTGGGACCGCTAATGCGGAATCCATGGCTCCCCGCATAAATAATGCTTTCAAGATTCACCAGCGACTTTACATCATCCCTATCCCTGCCACTAACCACGGCTACAGTATATTTTTTCGAAAGATCATGCAATACCGTTTGCATTTCCTTTGAGATTTTTGCTTGATGGGGATCTTGAACAATCGGGGTAAGGGTACCATCGTAATCAAAAAAGAAAACCGGGGTACAATTCTTAAAGATGCTGTTTGTTTTGTTAAACTCTTTAAAAAGAGATGGTAGATGCCGCATAAAATAAGGTTCCATTTCCGGATTATTTAAAATATCCAATTCAAGCAGGTTGCTAAATACCACATCAGCACCATTTTCAAGTAAGGACTCTTTGTTATTATTCCGGTCAACCCCGACAACAAAAGCAAATTCCCCATTATCACCTGCCTGCACTCCCTGAATGGCATCCTCAAAAACAACAGATTGACTCGGGGTAATATCCAGTTCTCTGATCGCTTCCATAAAAATATCAGGAGCAGGTTTACCTTTCAATCCTCGCTCTGCAGAAACCACCCCATCAACAACTACATCAAACAAATTAAGTATGCCTGCACGGGTAAGTATTTCGCGGGCATTTTTGCTGGATGATATAACAGCTATTTTAATATAATGCTTTCGATAATCATTAATCTGGTTTACCGCATCAGTATAAATCTCCACCCCCTCCTGATCTATCAAATCCAAAAAAATCCGGTTCTTGCGATTTCCCAGGGCACAAACTGTATTTTTATTTTCATCATCAGAAGGAGCTCCATAGGGTAAATTGATCTGTCTTGATTTCAGAAAATTACTTACTCCATCGTAGCGTGGAATGCCGTCAATATATTGTATATAATCATCATTCGTGAAAGGAGTATTCTTTTTATTATCGCTTACTTCTGAATTTAAGAAATCATCGAACATTTGTTTCCAGGCTCTCTTATGAACCTGCGCTGTTTTAGTTACCACGCCATCCATGTCGAATATGGCTGCTTTCATAGCTGATATTTTCAAATTTAATGTGATTATTTTCTACAACTCAATACACTATTGTAGCAATTATACAACAAACTATTGTCATCTCCCCGTGGAAATATTGACAATAAATACTGGATCAAAAAAAGCCGTAAACATTTGAGCTTACGGCTTTTTATCTGTGTCGTTTAGTTGCTTTCCAGTTCTTTTTTAAAAGTTTCGATACTTTCATCAATCGCCGTTCTAAGTTGTTCAGCTTCTGCTGTAAGCTCCGCTTTTTGATCTTCAGCAGCCTCTTCGTATTCTGCTATCTTTTTTTCCAGTTGTTGTTGCTGTTCTTCAAGTTCAGATCTCTGCTTTTTATATTGATCCTTTAGTTCATCACTCAGTGCATCATACTCTTTGCCGATTTTTTTCATCTCATTATTTACACTTTCTCGCATCTTTTTTATTTCAGCATTGAGATCATCAATCGAGGCAGATGCATAATCTTTTGAAACCTCAACTACATCCTGCACTTCACTTTTTACATCTTTTGTTGTTGTTTCTTTTTCATTTGCTTTTTTTGATTGACCACAAGCAATCATTCCAAAAATGGTACTAACTAACACTAATTTTACGGTTGTCTTCATAATATTATTTATTTTTTATTTTTTGCCTACTCTTAGAGATTTTCGGCTTACTCTTTATTTTTATTTCCACCAGTTTTCTTGTTATTATTTAACTAAACAAGGATTTAAGTTTATCAAACCCTTCCTTAAAAGATTCAGAAGAAGAGGCAAAAACATCCTTCGTCTCTTCCCATTTTTCTTCTGTCGCATTAGCCATCGCATCAAATTTCGCTTTGACATCATTTCTTTTTGCTTTCAAACTCGCCAACTTCTCATTGTATTCGGCTTTGGCTTCTGCTTTTACACTTTCAGATTTGGCTTCCATAACGCCAATCTGATTGTCCATTTCATCAATCTGATTTTTTATCTTTTCTTTTGTCTTCATAATTAAAGAAATTTAAAATTAAAAATTTACGTTTATTCCTTCTTCAATAAACATGCTAATATCGTGCCAAAAATCTTTTAAAACCTAATAATTAGGTATAATTATCCTCCAAATAATCCCCTAATTTTTATACTTTTGTCTTTTATTTTAATTGTATCATACAATTATTCTTTCCATGACAAAAAAAACAACGACACAAATAGAGGAACTGGGTGAATTTGCATTAATAGAGCACCTGACAGCTTCAAATCTGAAGATCAGAAATCAATCAACATTCAAATCCATCGGAGATGATGCTGCTGTTATTAACTGCCAGGAGATGATGCAGGTCGTTACAACCGACATGCTCACCGAAGGGGTGCATTTTAATCTCGTGTATGCCCCGCTAAAACACCTGGGATATAAATCCGTTGTGGTAAATCTTTCTGATGTGTACGCAATGAATGCAATACCAAAACAAATAACAGTTTCTCTCGCTATATCCGGAAAATTCTCTGTCGAAGCCATCGAAGAACTATATGAAGGTATCTATCTGGCATGCGAATTGTATGGTGTTGATCTTATCGGTGGTGATACTTCCGGTTCTTTAACAGGATTAACAATCTCAATAACAGCCATCGGCGAGGTACAAAAAGATGCCATCACCTACAGAAATGGAGCAAGCCAACACGACCTGATCTGTGTAAGCGGAGATCTCGGTGCCGCCTATATGGGACTGCAATTATTGGAACGGGAAAGAAAAATTTTTGAGTCAGGAGGAACAAAAGAGCATGTTGACCTGACTTCCTACCCCTACATTGTTGAACGACAACTTAAACCGGAAGCCCGGAAAGATATCGTAGCGGCTTTGCATGAACATAACATTCGTCCCACTGCAATGATTGATATCTCTGATGGCTTGTCCTCTGAACTTCTGCATATTTGTAAACAATCGGATGTTGGATGTAGAATCTATCAGGAGAAAATCCCGCTACACGAAGAAACTAAAAAAATGGCGGAAGAATTGAATATTGCTTCTACTGTCGCTTTTCTGAATGGAGGCGAAGACTATGAATTGCTCTTTACCATAAAACAGACTGATTATGATCTTGTAAACAAGATACCGGGAATTTCTGTTATCGGACACATCACCGACAAACCCGGAGGTTCCGCTATTGTAATGCCCGATAGCAGTGAAGTTCCTCTCTATGCACAGGGATGGAACGCTTTCCAGGAAAAATAAATATATTTCTTTACCTTGTTCTTCCGGGATATACCTTTAATCCCTCTTCCAATACTTCCATCGCCAATTTTAAAGCCTCCCGCTTGAGCACATATGCCATTCGGACTTCTTGTTTTCCGAGACCTGGGGTTTTGTAAAACCCGGAAGCCGGAGCCAGCATAATTGTCTGGTCGTTATAAGAAAACTCACGTAGTAACCATTCCGAAAATTTATCAGAATCATCCACCGGCAATTTCGCCATCACATAAAATGCCCCTTTAGGCTCAGGACAATACACCCCGTCAATCTGATTAAGTGCCTCAACAATAAAATTACGCCGTTTTTTAAATGTCTGAAAGATCATATCCAGATATTCCTGTGATGAGTTCAAAGCAGCCTCCCCGGCAATCTGTCCAAAATGCGGAGGACTTAACCTCCCCTGTGCAAACTTTAAAGTAGTTTGTAAAATTGACTCATTTCTTGTTATTAAGGCACCAACCCTTAAACCACATGCATTGTATCTCTTAGACGCAGAATCTATCATCACCACATGTTCTTCCATGTCTGGCAACTGCATGACACTGAAAAAAGGTTCGTCAACATAACACAAAGCCCTGTAAACCTCATCCGAGAAAAGGTACAGATTGTATTTTTTAACTATTTTCCCAAGTTTTATGACTTCTTCCCTGGAATAAAGATACCCTGTCGGATTGTTCGGATTGCATATAAATATGGCTTTTGTTCTTTGTGTAATATGCTTTTCAAATTCCTCCATTGGAGGTAAGGCATAACCATTGTCAATGCTTGAGGTAATCGGTTTAATCACAACATCTGCATAAGTAGCAAATGCATTATAATTGGCATAAAAAGGCTCGGTCATAATGACCTCATCTCCCGGATTAAGACAAGCAAGAAAAGTGAAAGCGATGGCTTCCGAACCTCCCGTTGTGATGAGTATCTGTTCCGGTTCAACCTCTATACCGATCTGCCTGTAATTTTCTGATAATTTCTTACGGTAAGAGAAATTCCCTGCCGAATGACTATACCCGATCACACTTAAATCAGCATTTCTGATCGCTTCCAATGACGT
>CAYSRH010000183.1:0-4909 GCA_964433245.1 uncultured Bacteroidales bacterium
AAAGAGCGGTTGGCGATGCTTAATTTGATATAAGCTTTGTCAAAGCGCTTGTAAAGCCGAACCAATGGTCTCATTTCTGGGAAGTATTATAAAATTTCTGTAGTTGGTAATTACAGTAGGAGAATTCTCTTTGTAGCCTTTCAGAAATTTTCTTAGTATGATATTGAGGAACGATAGTTGTTCTTAGCTGATAATCTATAGCTGATTCTTTAAGAATATCAATTGAATGTTCAATCTTCAATAATAATTGTGGGTCTTTAATCCGACAAATATTTTGATACTGCTTTAATTCAAGAACTGTTTTAATATCCATTGCAACATAATCAATTAAATTGCTCTTTATGAGATCTTCCAAAACCATTGGTGATGAACCGTTTGTATCTAATTTAATGGCATACCCCATATTTCTAATCTTAACAATAAACTCCTTTAAATCTTTTTGCAATGTTGGCTCTCCTCCACTAATAACAATACCGTCTAGCCAGTTATTCCTTTTCAAAAGGAAATCAAAAATATATTTTTCCGATATATCTTCAGATTGTTTAATCAGCTTGGGATATACTAACCCGGGATTATGACAGTATCCGCAACGAAAATTGCAACCTTTGGTAAAAATAACTGCTGTCGTCTTTCCTTCCCAGTCTATAAAACTTTGCTTCTCTATGCCACCTATTCTCATAGGGTATCAATGTTCAATCCAATGCGGACCTTTTCATTGTCTGGTTGAACGCTAGAACTGCTTTGTTGTGCATTAACATTAAACGTTTTTCTGTCCTTATATTCCTGTTGTTTGCCATTGTTCCATTGATTTACGGGGCGCATATACCCCACAATTCGGCTATACACTTCACAATCCGATTCGCATTTAGGACATTTGAAATATTCGCCGGCAATATATCCATGTGAAGGGCAAATGCTAAAAGTTGGCGAGATGGTAACGTAAGGCAAACGAAACTGACTTGTAATCTTACGTATTAGATTTCTGGCCGCCAGGCCCGGCATGTTTTTCTCTCCTGTGAATGTATGCAAAACAGTACCCCCGGTATACTTCGTCTGTAAATCATCTTGCAAGGTCAACACCTCAAAAATATCATCAGAGTAGTTTACCGGTAAATGGGTTGAATTGGTATAATACGGAGCTGCTCCATTTTTATAGGCTTCCTGGTTGGCAGTTATAATATCCGGATGCTGGATGGTATCGATTCGGGCAAAACGATACGCAGTGCTTTCTGCAGGTGTTGCCTCCAAATTGTATATATTCCCTGTTTCTTCCTGGAAATCTTCTAACACGGTCCTCATAAAATCCATTATTCTAATTGCAAAGTTTTTACTGTCAGGATGGGTAATATCTTCTCCCAGGAAATTCAGGCAACATTCATTCATCCCATTAATCCCGATAGTCGAAAAGTGGTTTTTCCAATAACAATTATATCGCTGATAAACCTGTCGTAAATAGTATTTCGAGTATGGGTAAAGTCCTTTCTCTGTATAGTTTTCAATGACTTTTCGCTTGATTTCCAAACTATCTTTCGCTAGCACCATGAGATTTTTAAGACGCTGATACAAGTTTTCTTCTGAAGTGGCTTCGTATCCCAATTTGGCACAGTTAATCGTTACAACACCTACAGACCCAGTTAGCGGATTTGAGGCAAAGAGTCCACCACCCCGCTTATTTAGTTCACGTTTATCCAGACGTAAACGGCAACACATACTACGAACATCATCTGGTTTCATGTCGGAGTTTACAAAGTTTGAGAAATATGGAATTCCATACTTTGCTGTCATTTCCCATATTCCTTCATATTCGGGCTTTTCCCAATCAAACTCTGGAGTAATATTGTAAGTGGGTATAGGGAACGAAAACAAACTACCGTTGGCATCTCCTTTTAACATTACTTCTGCAAATGCTTCATTGAGCATTGTTATTTCCGTTTGATAATCAGCATAAACCTCATTCAAGACTTCACCGCCCCAAACAACAGGTTCGCTTTTCATGAATTCGGGAACAACCAAGTCCATGGTGATATTTGTAAATGGTGTTTGAAAACCAACCCTGGTCGGTATATTAATATTGAACAAAAATTCCTGAATACATTGTTTGACTTGTTCGTAAGAAAGATTGTCTTTCCTGATGTAGGGAGCAAGAAAGGTGTCAAAATTTGAAAAAGCTTGTGCCCCGGCTGCTTCACCTTGCATAGTGTAGAAGAAATTCACGATTTGTCCGAGTGCTGTTCTTAAATGCTTCGCAGGCTTACTTTCTGTTTTTCCTAATACGCCTTTAAACCCAGAAAGCAAGAGGTCTTTCAAATCCCAACCAACACAATAGACACTTAAGAATCCTAAATCGTGTATATGTAAATAACCCTTTTTATGCGCATCAGAAATACTTTCAGGGTATAATCTTGTTAACCAGTATTGCGATGTAATCATTGAAGAAATGTGCTGATTTAGTCCTTGCAGGGAGTAGGCGGAATTCGCACTTTCCTTTATTCGCCAGTCGTGCATTCCCAAATAATCGTCCATTGCATCAATATTACCAAAGAGTTCTTTGGTGTTTCTTGATTGTTCTCTTTGTTTGCGATACAGTAAATACCCTTTTACAAGGTCAAGGCTTTCATTTTCGAACAGGACATTTTCTACTGCATCCTGGACTTGCTCTACAGTTGGGCAATCATACTGTTGAGTAATTTCCAGCTTTTTATAAACCTCTTTGCTGAGCTCTTTTGCCCTTGCTCTGTTTGGATTACCAACAGCACGCATGGCTTTAAAAATAGCATGTTCAATTTTCTCAATCTTAAATCCGGCAATAACACCATTGCGTTTCACAATTTTTTGTAAACGAAGTTCACCATTCATAACACTATGAATTAAAAGTTAATAAATGGTAACTCGCGGGATTAGAATAGAATAAACACAAGTAGGGCTTGTCATTTATCTCACGCCTTTCACCCGAAAGCTACGATATTTCCATACTCGGCAGGTCTTCTGACTTGTTCCGGCTTTACCGCCTTCCCATCCTTATCAATCAGAACAGTGGCAGGAGTGATAAAACCAATTATGGAACTTACAGCTACGGGGATAGTTCCTGATTTTCACAGGATTCCCTTTTAATCATTAAGAACCGACTACAACAACAAAGTAAAAATAAATTGTTAAGGCATTGCTAATAATCTTGAATTGTTTATGAACAGGTTTTTCAACATTCAGAAAATATATTAGTGTGGGTTGGCATGACTATTCACTGGTTTTTATTCGCGGAGGTTTTTCCTTGCTTACGGTGGGCAGAAAGCGAATTGCAGATTATCTAATCAGTTTCACAAATTCCACTTCGTCTAAAATATAGATAAGATGTTCATAGTTATCGGCATTAAGCTTTAATTTGCCTTTAACTTCGAAATAGTTATCTGTTTTCAACCGACTAAAACGTCGCAAATGTGCTGGCAATGGATTTAATTCTACGATGGTTTGGAGTCCATCGCCAGTGCAAAAAAAACACATATTCATAGGATTGTAGGAAAGCACAAAAACATTCCCGGTTATATCAACCGGCAAAAAAAATCCCCGAAGGGTTATTATCTGCCCATTATATTTTTTCAGCTCCTTACCAAATTTTGGTTTTGGGAATAGCGCATCGTATTTCAGGGAATAGGAATACCTAATTTTAACATCGGTCAGCAACAAACCCCACATCTTCTCATTTGTCAGACTTTGCGCATGAAGGTGCAAAATAGAAATAAGGGTGAAATACAATATGAGCAAACCTTTCTTCATTTTTTAGCGACTTAAGATAAAATGTAGTTCACTCCTGTAAGCTCTTACAGCAGGCAGAAATGCGGCTAAAAACCCGATGCCTGTGCAATATGCCAATAGAATCAATTCTTTTTGAAAAACGCTAAAATCGAAATACCCGCCAAGTTCAAACTGGGGTAAATACGCCCAAACCAGATACGAAAAAATGATCCCCGTGATCCAACCGGAAACTGCTAAAATAATTCCCTGGAAATAGAGCAGAGCAACAACTTTTAGACGGGATGCCCCGGCAAGGCGTATAAGTGCTATTTCGTATATGCTTTGATTAAACAGGTTGAGCAGATAAACAAACATATTGAGTGATGAGATAATAATTATTATCCATGCCAACAGCCTCAAAGTATCAAACCCAATTCCCAGAAGAGAAATGAGTCTGTTCAATTCAATTGCCGGGGAAGCTGCCTGCATGGAGGTATTTTCATTAATAGACCGTGGCAGGATTACTGCTGCTTGCGGATTATTGTAAAAGACCAGCAAAGCGGTGATCTCTTCCGATGGTTCGGCATTTTTTATTACCAGCTCGCCTTTCCTTTCTCTATAAAGTTGTGCCTCTTCTTCAGTCAGCTCTTCTCCATGCGAAAGTTTATGTTGCAAGCGCTCCAGTGTTTCCTCAGGGTGCGCGATACTTTCATGATGCTCATTATGTTCATTATGCTCATTATCATGGGGGCCTGTTTCATCGTGTTCGTGGTGATGGTGTCCACTATCTTCACTATGTTGATAATCGTCTTCTCCACTTTCACTATTCTCCTTGTGATCGTGTTTATGGCTATGTACCATCCAGACACTTTCAACAGGTGTCAGTATAAGATTATTTGTTACATTTCCCGACTTTTTCAGCACTCCGTTTACGGTATAAAGAAAATCGTCATGACGATGTCCTTCTTCCATAAAACCATGTACACCAGTAAATGTGTCCCCAATTTTTAAACCGGTTTTTTCGGCAACATTTGCCCCGATGACAGCATCTAATGGTTTAGTAAATGCCCTGCCTGCACTAAACTCGCAAGCATACAACTGCAGATAATTGGAATGGGTACCGACAATGCGAAAGCCCTTATGGCTATCACCCAAAGCAATTGGGATGGTTTGTTTAACC
>CAYSRH010000184.1:0-4812 GCA_964433245.1 uncultured Bacteroidales bacterium
CTGGTTGGAATACTGTTTATTATTAGTATTTCAACGGGGTCTGTACCTGTCTCAGGTGAGGAAATTTTATTAATCCTTAAGGGAAAAGAATATAGTAGTCTTTCGGTCATTATCCTGGAATATCGCTTACCAAAAGCTTTGGCTGCGATACTTTGTGGTATTGGACTTTCAATCAGCGGACTGCAAATGCAAACGCTGTTTCGCAATCCGCTTGCAGGTCCATATGTGCTTGGTATCAGCAGCGGGGCAGGATTGGGTGTTGCCCTCTTATTGATGCCTGTTACAAGTATGGGAAGTTTTTATTTAGCACATGGCTTTTCAATGGCCATCGCTGCATTTTTAGGGTCTTTCAGTGTATTGTTATTGCTTTATCTGGCAAACAGAAAAGTGCAAGATATTATGACCTTATTGGTGTTGGGGATTCTGTTCGGCAGTATAACATCTTCATTTATTTCCCTGTTACAATTTTTAAGTCCATCTGCAGAACTTAAAAACTATGTGATATGGTCCATGGGAAACTTGTCTTCGATTACACCCGATCAAATTTTTGTATTAAGCCTGTTTATAAGTCTCGGACTTTTAATCAATCTCTTTATTATGAAAACCTTCAATCTTTACTATCTTGGTGAATCATATGCCCATCATTCAGGTGTCAATGTCAAACAATTCAGGATGATCGTCTTTGTCAGCACCGCAATTCTGGCCGGTGGAGTTACAGCATTTGCAGGACCAATAGGATTTGTTGGTGTTGTTGTCCCTCACCTTGCCAGATTAATATTGAATTCTGCGAATTATTACAAAGTTTTCTTTGTTTCTATATTAGCGGGTGCCGTACTGATGTTGTTATGTGATATTTTTTCCTCTATGCCCCTGCACGGACAAATACTTCCTCTTAATGTAATCACATCATTTATTGGTATTCCTGTTATCATTTGGTTGTTATTTTCCCGTAGAGGAATTTCCGGTTTCTTTTAAACACTGATATATGACACAAACGCCTTTACATATAAAAGACCTGGTTATCGGGTATGGCAAAACCCACCTGTGTTCAGCAATAAACACGGATGCAAAAAGAGGTGAAATCATTGGGATTATTGGCAGGAACGGAACAGGAAAGAGCACGCTACTTCACACCATTTCAGGATACACCAAATCAATTCAGGGCACAATTCTTCTGAAAGGAAATGACCTGGGTTCTCTTAGCCATAAAGAAAAAGCAAAAGCAATAAGTATTGTTTCAACAGCCTCCAATGTAAAATGTGGTTTGTCTGTTTATGAAATTATTGCAACAGCTTTTTACTTAGAAACAAACTGGATGAATCAATTATCAGAAGAACAGGAAGAAAAGTTATATTTTATATCAAATTTATTTTCCATCACACACCTTCTTCATAAAAAAAGTTACGAAATAAGCGATGGTGAACGGCAAAGAGTAATAATCGCCAGCGCTTATGGGCGTGATACGTCAGTTTTATTACTGGATGAACCCACAGCATATCTGGATATTCCCAATAAAATAAAAATATTCAAATTACTTAAAGATATTGCACACAGGGGAAAAATAGTTATATTTACAACACACGACATACATTTTGCATGGGAAAATATGGATCGCTGCTGGCTTTTAAATAATAACAAGAAAGAATTGGAAGAATTATCAGCACCATTATCCCATTCGACAAAGTCTCATAGAGATTTTAATGATTTTATTATTAACAAATTACAATAAATTAACATGATGCAAATAATAAAAAAAATCACCACATACCTCTTAATTTTTCTTGTGCTTTTTTTTACTGTTGTTTCCCTCTTAGGTATATGGGAAATTATTAATTTAGAAGCTGTTATGCTGAAGTCTCTAAAATCATTGCTTATTGTATTCATCTCTTCAGCAATCGTTTTGTTTATTCTTCATGTTTTTCAAAAACAAGAATAGATTTTTTTTTAATTTTGTAAACCTGATTTTTCAAGAAAAATAGCATGAATATAAAGCAGAAAACGGTTTTGGTTATTTTACGTGTTGTTATTGGATGGCACTTTTTGTATGAAAGCATAACCAAGTTATCCAATCCCAATTGGTCGTCAGTTTCTTACTTGTCTGAAAGTAAAGGTTTTTTTTCTGACTTATTTATTTCTATCGCAACAACACCTGCATTATTAAAGATCGCAGACCAAATCAATATCTATGGGATGATGGCTGTGGGTTTATTCTTAATACTGGGGATGTTTACCCGTATTAGCATTCTTTGCGGCATTGCATTTCTGACATTATTTTATCTTAGTCATCCTCCCCTGGTAGGGATAAGCTATGCTATGCCAACAGAAGGAAATTATTTATGGGTAAACAAAAATCTAATTGAATTATTTGCTCTCGTTGTGCTTTATTATTTTCCTACCCGTATTGGCTTAGACAGATTACTGTTTACATCACACACAAAAAATTTTGCACATGAATAGAAGGGATCTGATCAAAGGATTGGCAACAGTTCCTGTTTTGGGGGCTTTTGCTTATGGGGTGTATAAAAAACAAAAATTTGAAAATTACATCCGTGGCAACTTACGGGATTTGACGGGATTGAATTACCATTCGCCTGACACACAAAAATGGAAAATTACTGCTGATCAGCAACAAATACGATTGGGGATTATTGGTTTTGGAGGCAGGGGAACTCACTTGGTCCGATCCACCGGGCATGCCCATCCCGATCTGTTAAAAAACTGGAAAGACGCCAACAGGAAAAATCCCAAAGACCGCCGTTATGAAGAATATCTGAGACAAGATGATCTGAATGTCAGGATCAATGGAGTTTGCGAAGTGTTTGATCCCTATGCTGATAATGCAATCGTAGCTGCTTCAAACAAAACAAAAGAGTGGGACGAAAATAAGATTAACATCACAGCAAAACGATACAAACATTATAAAGATTTGCTTTCATCTCCGGATATTGATGCTGTTATCATTGCCACACCTGATCATTGGCATGCAGAAATGGCAATAGAAGCAGCAAAAGCAGGCAAACATATATATTTGGAAAAACCAATGACCAACACACTTGATGAAACACTTCGCTTACATGAGGCTGTTAGAGATTCAGGTGTGATTTTTCAATTGGGTCACCAGGGAAGACAAACAGAAAGTTACATAAAAGCACGCGAAGCTGTTGAAAAAGATGTGATTGGGAAAATATCGCTTATTGAAGTCGCTACAAACAGAAACGATCCCAACGGTGCATGGGTATATGATATCCACCCTGAAGCAAGAGCGGAAAACATTGACTGGAAACAATGGCTTGGAAATGCACCTTCCATTCCTTTTGATGCAAAGCGTTTTCATCGTTGGCGTTGTTGGTGGGACTATGCAACAGGCTTAACAGGTGATCTTTTTACACATGAATTTGATGCAATCAACCAAATATTACGTATGGGAATACCAAAAAGTGTTGTTTCCTCCGGAGGTATTTATTTTTTTAAAGATGGTCGTGAAGTTCCTGATGTCTTGCATATTGTTTGTGAATACCCTGACAGGGATTTTTCTTTGGTTTATTCAGCTACATTAGCCAATGACAAACACAGGGGAAAAGTAATAATGGGACATGATGGCAACATGGAAATCTCAAACCGGCTTATTATCAATCCCAACTGGAGAAGCACCAAATACAGAGAGCAATTGGATGAAGGGCTGATATCCCCGGAAAATCCTATTTATGCCTATACTCCCGGCATGCGTGAAGTAGATGCCATAGCCAGCGCAACCGAACAATATTTTGCCAGCAGGGGTTTATTATATACTTACAGGGAAGGTATGAGATATGATACTACATTTCTGCATATAAAAGAATGGTTGGATTGCATTAGAAACAATGCAACTCCAAGTTGTGATATAGATCAAGGGTTTGAAGAAGCTGTAGTAGCACACATGGGAACCATTGCATACCGAAAAGGTGTGAAAACATATTGGGATGATGAGAAAAAGAAGATTGTTGGTTAATCTTCTATATCAAAACAAAGTCTGAAAGAAACAGTTCCCATGTGTTCAGGAAGTGCGATAACCCTGGATTTAACTTCAAGATTTTCTGTTCCAAAGGTACACCAACTGCCTCCTCTGATTACTTTATAAGAACCATTTTTCGGACCTTTTGGATTTTTAAAAGGATGTTTTTTGTAATAGTTTTTATCATACCAGTCACAACACCATTCCCAGGCATTTCCACTCATATCATAAAAACCTAACTCATTGGGTTGTTTAGTTCCAACGGTCCTTGTATCCGCACCTGATGTTGTAACATACCATGCAACAAAATTAGGGTTATCGCTCCCACTAAAAGCATAATTTTGGCTTTTAGTGCCTCCGGATGCAGCATACTCCCACTCAGCTTCAGTCGGAAGTCTCCCTCCTTTCCATTCACAATAAGCAACAGCTCCGTACCACGACACCTCCAATACAGGATGTCTTTCATATCCTCTTACAGGTCTGTATTCTCCGTTTTTCAACTCAATTCTGGAAAACTTTCGTTCCAATCCAATCCATTCATATTTATCATCAACATGCTTTCCCATCTCATTCAGAAAAACAGAATACTGCGCATTGGTAATCTCATATTTACTCAGGTAAAAATCATCGAGAAACACTTCATGACAAGGGCGAATGTCTTCATCTCCCTGATCATCTCCTCTGAGAAACTTTCCACCTTCAACCAAAATCATCTCAACATTCTCATTGCTTAGATAAGAAGCCCGAATAACAAACACCACAACAATTAAAACAATTATTACTGAAAATATCTTAATATCCTTTTGCGTCAAAAATCTATG
>CAYSRH010000185.1:0-4805 GCA_964433245.1 uncultured Bacteroidales bacterium
GGTTATATCGATGTAACCATAATCTGCCGGGGTAAACTTTACACGGCCGTTTAAACTAATATTACAAGGCTATTCCTTGATAAATTTTAAAACTTGATTCTGTGTGTTGGACTGAATCGATAGAATGTAAATACCAGGGGCAAAATCAGCAATATCTAATTTATGTTCTGCACCTGATTTTTTATAATATTTCAGCAGCGTACCATTAATGTCAGAAACACGTATAAAATATTCATTATCAGAATTTTTTGTTGAAATAGTAATGAAATTTTTTGCTGGATTTGGATAAATGCTCAGCAACGGTTCATTATCAGTATTTTGAATACTATTGCCACAATTTATTCCTTCTTGATTTGTAATGGTAATGGTAATTTCGTCATAAATGGTTGAGTCATCCACAGCAGAAGCACGTATGGTAACAGTGCCATTGCCGTTACAATCACTACTGCCACGAAGCAAAAACCCATCTTTGAAAATGCCAGATAAAGCACCTATGTCATTATTCCTGATTTCCCAATTAACATAATCAACAAAGGCATCATCAGGTTTTACAGATGCATTCAGGATTAAAAATCCACCATCTTCATCAATTACTGTATTACCTGTTTCAGTTGTAATTTCAATTTCTTTTACTTTTTTGTATTGGTTAAAAGTGATAGGTACATCATTAAAATTTTGTTCATCACCTTTAAAAGTTATTACCACCATGCTGTATTTTGGTATAGCAATAAATATACTGTCTTTAAAAGCTGTAATTGTATCATGGGTTTGTATTACCTCTTTCTCACTATAACCATTGCCGGTAATGATATATTTGTTTGCTGTGTTTTCAAAAGACAAGGTGTCAGGCAGATCGAGCTGGATAATATAATCTTTAGTAAAATCGCGGCTGAAGAACACTATTGAATAATTATCATCCTGATGGTATGCCCTGCATCCCACGCCAGGAAGGTCAATTATTTTACCGCCATCGTCAATAATAGAATCGGCACTTTCATAAAAGGTTTCCAGAATAACGCCTTTACAGTATTTATTAAATAATGCTGCTGTATGGAAAAGAGGCGTTTTTTTGTAAGTTACCCGGTCATCTATCAATCTCCATTCGCCTCCTCCAAAAACAAAAATGGCAGGAGTAACCACCCCGTATTCCAATACGTTTGAATAATAATCGGTAAAGGTAACTGCTTGTCCCAAACGACCGTAATACACGCTTTTTGTCATATTTCCCTCGTACATGTACATGGGTTTTACCTCGCCAGTACAGTTAAGCATTTCTTTCCATACATATTTAAGGCCTGTTAATTTGTTATAAAAAGTAGAATAAGCGTTTTTGTAGTAATCGAGTTCCGATTTACCCGGTTCAATGCCTGTTTCATAATTCATATTGCCTCCCATATAACCACTGATAGAGAACCAGTCAATTTCACCTCTGTCGCCTGCAAGAAGATCTTGATGAAGCCCATAATTTGCTTCAGGGTTTCTTCCGCTATATGAGGTATGTACTTTTTCGGGGTCATAATAGGGTGAGTTCTTCACATAATCAGTAACAGTAGATCTGCACCAGGAAGCATATTCAATATAATTATTAAAATTTCCGCAACCATGCGCACCAAAACCCCATACTTCATTGCCCATTTCAATGAGTAATTGCTTGCTATTTGAGAGAAGACTTTCTTTATAACCTTCTGCTGCCCTGATTTTTCCCCATTCTGTAGTGGTATCCCCTGCCAGGTACTCAAGGAAATGTGAAAATGTAGCGGGATTCTGATACCAGTCACCTTCTGCTCCCACACCAGCACAAATCTGGGCATACCCACCAAGTTGATTGCTGAGGTAAACAAAATCGGCATAAGTAAGGTTTTCATACGGGTATGGGCCACTACTTTCACCCAGTGATTGCCTGTTGGCCTCAATTGCCCCCCACCTGACACCTGATGGAGAAAGGTCTTCAAGCAATTCAACCACTTTGGTATTAAAAGGCGAACCATCGTAATAATTGTTGTTATGGATTTCGATATTATCAATATAAACAGTTCCGTATTCACTTAATATAAAATCCAGTTCCCATTGATTATTGCCTCCAACATATGAAGGCGTAAAAGTTAGTTCATATTCCTGCCAGTCATCGGTAGGGGTAATTGTTTGATTAGTAAGTTCGTCCACGAATACTTCAAACACGTTGATGTCTACTGTTCCGTTATAGGCTGGGTCTTTTTTCATGGCAAATTGAATATTGTATTCAAAACGTTCATCCACCACCATTGAAAACCTGTTCCTAAACCAGTCTCCATTGTTTCCGGTGATTTTTGCAGAAGCGTTTCCGGCAAATACATCGTTTTTTTCAAGGTCAAATACAAGTCCGTTTGATTTATCTTTCCCTAGCGCCTTGAGATTGTCCTGACTATTATTAACCTCTGTGAATCCCGGGTCTTCAAAAGCGCCTCTTATCATGCGGTTCGATTTTAATGCCCCCCCATTATGAAAGCTCACATTTACACCAATTCCAGGATTAATTGATTTGGGATTTAGCATTACTGAAAGCCTTCCTGCATTTAGGGGTTCATTAACGTCGTGCGGGTCAAATATAGCGGTTGTTAACAGTAAGGGATTACTCTCTGCAGATTGATTGTACCCGGCATCAACGGATTTTACTGTTACTGTGTAATCGGTTAATTCCTGCAGGTAAGTGATCACGAAACTTGTGTCTCTTATCAGTGATTCATTAACAGGAACTGTATCTCCATCCATGTATACATTGTATCCCCTGATCCCGGTTTCAGTATCCTGTGCAGCATCCCATGTCAACCCGACAGAGAATCCTGAAGCAAAAGTTTGTGCCAGGTTCAGGGGTGCTTCCGGAGGATTTGAATCTGCGGGGTATGTCCTAAAGGTAATAATATCCGAAGGATATGAAGCAGTTCCGAAATAATCAACAGCTGTCACTGCTATAGAATACAAGCATGAGTCATTCAAACCCTTAATTTTGTATTCGAGGTCCGTAACCGGCTCATTATTAATTTTATATCCATCAAGGTAAACATTGTATCCTGTTAAGCTAACATTGTCTTCAGACTCATCCCAACCAACAATTATATCATTCACACCTTTTGTAATGATATTTAGATTCTCAGGCACTGTAGGTTTTTCAAAGTCCACTTCAAGAGCCAGGTATTCCGAGGAGATGACTTCATCGCTCATGCCAGGTCCTGACCAATTAACACGGCAACTGTAGCCGTATACTACTTCAAAATGATAAACCACGAAATAATATGCTTTTCCGCCTATCAGTGAAACAGCTTGAGAAGTGCCCAGTTTAATTCCGGAGGTAGGATTTTCTTTAGGCGGAATATTGTCAGGGTCAGCATCTGTACTCAAAAAGAAAAAGGCATCATCATCGCCAGACATGCTGAAGGTGTAGTTACCACTTTGTTTTGGGATTATATAACCATACATTGAGCTCCAGAACATGTCGCCTTTGTAATTTGTGGGAATCTGCGTCTCCATTATCACTGTTTTAGTTCCGGTAATTACTGCCGGTATCTGTTTATAAGGCATTTCTTTCCAGAACTCATAATCATATATTTCGAAATGCGCTCCAGGATTTTCAAAAGGAATGACTTCAATATCCAATTTTTGCTCAAAAATATTTGAACCACCCGCGTCAAAATCCTCTTTATCCTGGCAGGTAATAGTAATTGTAGCAGTGCCGCTCACTTGTTGTTCCCTTATATAAAGCACAGCCATTGCATTGCCCGTAGTATAGGATACCGAATCAATCTGTACTAAATTTTCATCATCTGATTGCGCGTTAAAAATGATATTCTGAACTTTTCCCTCATCACCATCATCTACATTGGGGATGATTATAGCATTTGAACCTGTTCCGGCTATAATTTGAACCATTTCCGGCACATCAAAAGTTGCGATATTATTTGCAGTGGTGCTCGTATCCCTAATCTCGATCATAAAATTGAGGGTATCGGCATCTTCTTCATCAGAAAACACCATGCCCCTGTTATCCTGTAGCATCACCGACACTTCTGCCAGGCCGTTGGCGCCTGTGGGCGTATAGAGTATGATTGCAGTATCGTTTAATCCGTTGTAACTGATGGCAATATCACTATCTGCAAGTACAGACTGGTCGCTGCTGCTTGCTGAAATGCTTATATTTTCAGTCCTTTCGGGGTTTCCGTCATCAATACCGGTTACCAGCACTTCCTGTTGCGGGGCATCCACATATATCCATCCGGGCTTTTTTACTGGATCAGCCACCGGCTTTTTGTTGGCAACCGCGTCAATCCCAATGCGGTAATCATCAATATCAATTTTGGCATCGCTGCCTTTTCCTTCCGATACCCTTCCCCGGTTCACCCTGAAACGCATTCTTTCTATGTGGGCAAGGTCAATTTCATTTTTACTGTCATACCTTATTTTTCCTGTATTGTCTTGTATAATCTCCATCCATTCATCGGTTGCCAGTATCTTATGCTTAGGAACATTATTGCCATGGTATTCATTGATTTTACCATTAGCATCCCTGAAATTTACTATTACACCATCCTGGTACAAGAGTTTATCAGATTTGATCCTGAATCTTATAAGCGGATATCCATGAATGTTTAATTCATCCGGAAAAGTGAACCAGGCATCGCCCCAGTCGGCAGGGGTCATTAGGAGGTCAAGATCCTGATTAGCAGCATCGTATGAGAAACTGTAATGAGGATTTGAACCTGTCCAGTAGGATGCACTGTCCCCGGTTGAAAAATCATCGAAAAATGACCTGACACCCTCAATAACATTAGCCT
>CAYSRH010000186.1:0-4790 GCA_964433245.1 uncultured Bacteroidales bacterium
ACACTTAATATAATACCTGCAAAAAAGAGAAAAAACTTTTTCATGATTTAAATTTTAAATTGGTTAATAATAAATAAAAACACAACACAATTTTGTAAACGTATATTATAAAAATTTATTACTTAATCAATGCTTCTACATATGCCCTGTCCACTCTTTTCCATTGTGGGTTGGAAAAAGCGTTTGGTGTAATCTCAAAAGATACTTCATCAAATGTTTCATTAAGAAATTCATATTTGGATCCCACATCCGGATTGTGTTGAATAAAGCGTATTTCCTGCATCGGCAGATCTTTTTTACCCACTATATAGGTAGCCAGTTCTGCACAATATGATGTGACGGAAGTTCCGGGATTCTCATCATAAAGATCAGTAACAATAACAATTGTCTGTCGCAGTTTCCGGACAATCTTCAATCCACATTTAGAAGGCATATCCCACAATCCCGGAAAATCAAACACTTCATCAATAAAATTTCGCTTCTCATTAATTTTTTTAGACATAGATTACTGCTACCGTTTAATTTTGTCACCAAAACTGACATCCGCCAGGTCTTCGCGTCGGGGTTTGTATGTTCCGTCCCGCATTTCTTTTTCCACCACTTTGAGCATCATTTTAAACATTTTTTGTTCCTGCGATTCATCCTTATAAAAAGAATCCCATGCATGATGATACAGTTCCTGCAAGCGTTCAGGACTCATATGTTTGGGCTGATATACGACCTTGCCTGCATTGTAATTGTTCCAGTCCTTATCGAGTATTCTTCCTTCTTTTAAAAAATCATCGTAAGCCCTGGTGTGTTTGAATGGAGTTAAAACCGTAAATTCGGCCAGGTCAAGTTCAATTTCCTGTAAAAAATCAATTAATCTGAGGATATCGTCTTCTGTCTGATTGTCCATCCCGAGCAAGATCGTTCCCTCCACAAATATTCCATGGTCGCGATAACGTTTTATTCGATCCCGGATAAAATCAGAGGTATCAAAAACCGCCTGATAAACATACCATGCTCCGGCCCGGGCAGCCAAATCGAGCACTTCCGGTTTATCTTCGATGGTATGACTGCACCATTTCTTTTTAAGCGGAATCATTTCCTTGAAAAGTTGTTTTTCCCACTCTGTATCCTGTGCAAGCGAATTGTCCACAATAAAAAGCCGGTTATTATCAATCTGTTCCAATTCTTCCACCACTTTATCCATGGGTCTCGGGCGAAACTGCCGTCCACCGAGAAAAGTCACACAACAGGGATAACAATTATAGCGGCATCCCCGTGAGGCATGAAAGAGGTCAACCATCTGTACCCCTTTGTGGTTATATTTTTCCCGATCCAGGATATCTCTTCTCGCAGGTCCTACCATATTAATATCGGGGTGCTTATACATATAGTTGTAAACTTTCTTCAACTCATTTTTTCTGAAATCCTGAAAAACCTCTTCCATCCGGCCTTCTACTTCGCCGAGAAAAACAGCATCCGCGTGCACCATTGTCTCTTCTGCATGCAGCATCGTAGAAATTCCTCCGAAAATCACTTTTTTCCCCAGCTTCCTGTAAGCATCGGCTATTTCCCAACCTCTCTTTACCTGTGCAGTAAGCATCATTGATACACCAATAAAATCCGCATCATCCACGATCTCCAATGCTTCCACATTTTCATCCACAAAAACAACATCCACCCAACCAGGAATATCAGCAGCCATCACCACCGGTCCGTGGGGCGGAAGGTTAAATTCTGTTTGCCCTTCCAACTTTGGCCATTTCGGATAAATCAATTTAAATTTCATGCCCTCAATCCTCTTATGTAAACTTATAATGATCAATACATTCTCTACACCCCTCAACAATTCTCTTTCTTTCTTCTTCCTGCAATATATAATTATTTTTTTTATACCTGGCAACAGTATTCAGGAAATCACTTACCTTATCTTCATTTGATTTACTGAAGTCCCAGTTAAAAAACGTATAGACAGAACGAACAACTTTCAGCGGTTGTTTTTCCAGGTCATCATAAGCAACTTCAATATAATCTTTTTTATGAAGTCCGGACAATTCCTTTTTGATACATGAAAACACAAAATTAAACACATCGAGAGCTTGTTCTATGGTAACTGTTTTCCATCTGCCTTTTAATATATTCTGACTTCCTACGACATTCCACATATGCACTGTTGATGGAATAACAGCAAGCGGATGACGGTATATATGTATAAACCGGGCATCAGGAAACATTTTTTTTATTTTTTTTATCCGAAAAGAATGGAAAGGATTTTTATACAAGGGTATTGCGTTTTTATTTTTATAAAGTAATTTTTGAGTAAAATTCAGAAATTTTGATTTCCACAAATCATCACATTTTTCCTGCCGGATTCGATTTTTTAATTCAGGAAGAAAAAATTGTTTTTTTTGCGGGAATAAAAGTGCCTCCAAAGGAGTTTCCGGGATCATTTTCAGTAAAGCATATTCATCCTCCTGGGGTTCTTCAGGACTTAGCCGGACATTGTCCATCGGGCGTTTCTTTCCCATTACGCCTTTCATCACCCGTTTGAAATATTTCTCAGAAACAAGAAAGCTTTCAGGAACAGAAACCTGCACCACAGAAGGAGTCACAAAGCGATCATCAACGGCAAGGATCTGATGCAGGAAAGTACTTCCCGTGCGCCAATGCCCGACAATAAAAACAGGACCTTGTTTAATTGGTATATTATACTTTTTAAGGGGAATCCGGAAGCGTTCAATCCATTTGAAAAGAGAAGACCACAAGCTCCCCTGCAACAAAAAAAGAACACGATCGGTATATCGTAGTGAAAAACCTTTATTTCTCATCAGCAAGCCCATGAACTTACCAAATGAAATTCCGATAGGCAAATAAGAATTTTGCATACAAAATGTTACTTAGGCTGCTCTTGTAGTTCTTTTTCCACAAAATCAGCAATCGAATTGACATTTTCAAGGATCACCCTGGCCAAGTTCTGGTCGCCAATACGAACCTGATACTTCTCCTGAATCGCCAGAACAATTTCTATGGCATCAATAGAATCCAGTCCAAGCGGATTGTCTTTTCCAAACAAGGGTGCATCATCAGCCACTTCATCGGCTGTCATATGGGTGATCTTAAGCTTTTCTATGATAAGCTCCTTGATATCTTCCCTTAATTCTTTTTTTTCAGATTCTGACATTACATTTAAACTTATCAAATCATTTTTCTTAATTCTGTAAAGAAAGCCTTTTCCTCATCCCCTCTTTCCCTGATCATCATACTCAACTCTTCAAGCCTGTCTTTTCCGAGGTCTCTGTTTTTTCCGATTTTTGCTGCAAAATAAGAGATTTTTCTCCATTTATCGCCGTTTTCCATCATTCTTTTTGACATATCAACAAGATCATTATGCCCAAGGATTTCGGAAGCCTGCTGAAGAAAGGTCGCATACATATAACGAAATCCGGCGCCTCCGGTACCCTGATCCTCCAACAAGACATTAATTTTCATGATCTCATGTGAGAGGTGTTCTGTATCTCTTGCTAACTGAGGCCAATTCTGTATTTTATCCGCAAATCTATAAATACCTTTTACCCCAATAAAAGGGACCGGTAAGCTAAGCATATTTCGACACGCAGCTTTAATTCCCTTAACAATTGGTTTCTTCAGGTCAACCTGAGCAAGAACAGACTCCGGATAATACAAAAAACCTTTCGGGGCCATATGTCCACCAGCCCACCTTGCTTTCCTCATCAATTCCTTGCTTAGTACTGTTATTTTTGGAAAATAACTATCGCTTACGGTATATGTATTTTCATCTTCGCCAATGATATTAATAAAATGCACATTGATATGCACCCGTTGCCAATCAGGCATATAATCCATATAGAAAAAATCAACCTGGGCAGCAACAGGAATTTTCTTTTCTAACAATTCACTAAGTTTATCTTCTCCTTTGGCAATATTTTTAAACTTGTATTTATTCAATTTCACTCCGAGTCGCCTGGAAATATTTTCCCTGATCTGTCCCGGTTTACTCCGAACAATAAATGTAGGGAAAGGAAAATTATCAGTTTCCAGGTAACCAAAAAAGATTCCGTTGGTAATACCAAACACCATGGGTTCACTGGTCGCCAATCCATTATAATTAAGAAGCGATGTAAGCGTTCCTGTCTCACAGTGTGCTGCCATTTTATGCTGAAAATCCTCTATTCTGCTCATTTCTCTTTGCTCTTAACTTTTATCATTTCAAATACCGGATTAAGCGTTTTCACACGTTCCACCTCTATTTTTTCATTGCCTTCATCTTTTACCATAAGCATGGCAAAGAAAGAAGAGAGCGGAATATCAAATATATCTGCATATTTTTGCAAGATACGAACAGATATCCTGAAAAATCCCTTTGGTGTACAATGTTTTCTAAGCCTTCTTTTCGATACCCCGGTGCGTGAAGCCAGATCTCCCTCTCCCATTTCCTGAAGAAGCATAAAATAATATACCGGACTTATTTCATTATGCACAATTTTATGCCGCAGATCAAGTTCAAGGTTTCGTTTTTTTAAATAAAAATCATCCAGATAATCATGAGAAAGTTGCGACCCGCTAACGACAGGTCCATATGAATCATCCTCTTTTTCTACGTAATATACAGCTTGTTGCGGCTTAAAATCAACATATAATTCTTTTTCTTTCACAGACCAAGGTATAATGTTTCTGAATTAAAACCTGTAATGTAACAAAATTACAACTTATTATGAATTGTTAACAAAAAAACAGAACAAACTATTCAACAACTTCCAAATTTCTTTTTAAGTATTCCGGCA
>CAYSRH010000187.1:0-4758 GCA_964433245.1 uncultured Bacteroidales bacterium
CGCTGACACCATCATCAAAAAAGAAAGCGACAGACCTCAGGCACGAGAAATTGCAACAGATCTTATCCAACGCCTGGGACTGCCTAAAGAACTTTGGGATGCTTTTCCTGTTACTTTTAGTGGTGGCGAGCAACAACGGATCAATATTGCGCGTGCCATCATTGCCAAGCCCAGATTTCTCTTAGTAGATGAACCTACGGCTTCGCTGGATCAGAAAACCAAGGATGTTGTGATTGAGTTGATTCTCGAACTTAAACAAGAAGGCACCTCTGTATTGCTTATCACGCATGATGAATATACACTGCAACATCTTTCAGACAAAAACATTCACCTTGAATTCGGACGTATTCTTGAAAACACGTGTTGCTAAGCTTACATGAAAATGAAAAAGATCATTATTAAAAATGCGCATGTTGTAACGCCTCATGAAGTGCTCTTTGGCGGCTGCCTGATCATTGAAGATCAGAAAATTGTATCTGTTGAGCGGGATTTCTCTCCGGACAACAATAGTGTTATTGAGGCTGAAGTAATTGACGCACAAGGCAACTATCTGCTACCGGGAATCATTGATATCCACACGGATGCCATTGATGTAGAAATCAATCCTCGCAGCACAGCGGATTTTCCAATAGCCACTGCCTTTAAAGAACTCGAAAAGCGCATGTGTGGTGTAGGTATCACCACCGCTTTCCACTCATTGCACCTGGGATACAAAGACGCTGAGGCAAACAGCAGGAGTAAATATTCCAGAGAAGAAATATTTCATGCAGTACATGAGCTTTCGAACAAGCAAAGCATGATTAACAACAAGATACATCTTCGCTATGAGATTAGTGGAAATGCAGACTATGCTTTATGCTTTGAACTTATTGAGAAAGGTATTGTCTCGCTGTTCTCTTTCATGGACCACACGCCCGGTCAGGGACAATTTCCAATTGAAAAATTCTACGCCATGGCAGCTAAAAAAGGCTTCACAGCGGAACAAGCGAAAGCTGAACTGGTACAACGCATGTCCAAACCTAAAATCACACAAGAACAGATTGACGTGCTTGCCCGGCATTTAATTAACCTTGAAATTCCTGTTGCTTACCACGACGTGGACAATCCGAAAAAAGTAGATGAAACACATCGTCTGGGTATCTCCATCTGCGAATTTCCCATTAACATGGAAACAGCAGCATGTGCCACAGCAAAAAATCAGTATGTCGTAGGCGGTGCTGCCAATATACTTCGTGGAGGCTCTACCGGTGGAAACCTGAATGTAAAAGAGGCAATCGGAAAAGGTTATTTGAATACCTTGTGTTCAGACTATTATCCGCCATCCATTATCCACAGTATTTTTCAAATCGTAACTGAAGGACTTGTATCTTTACATGAAGCCGTGAATATGGCAACTCTGCATCCCGCAAAAGCAAGTTGTATTGATCAGACAAAAGGAAGCATTGAGGTGGGCAAAGACGCAGACCTGCTGTTTGTAGAAGAGAAGCAGGGTATTCCGGCAATTCGGAAGGTATTTATTAAAGGTCATACAGTAGGACAATATGCACTCCAACCCCATGAATCTTATGAGCTCAGCAACGCTTAAAAAAATGGAACGGGACTACCTGTTCGAGGAATACACCCAAAGGCAGTCACTCGCCCTACAGCCGGATCACATTCATAGGCAAGCGATGAAAATTACTTGCTCTGACAAGTTCATCTATCACGCTAAGACAAGGCAATTCAAAGAAATTCCCTACCCGGGCTTCGCTGTATTATCAACAGTTCAGGACAATGAGAACAACCAGGAACTAATAGACATGCTTCGTTTTATTGCCTCTACACTCAACACAAAACTCAACCACAAAGAACCGGCTTTTTTCATGCTGCCCGAAGCAAGCTATCACCAAACTGTCGCCAACACTTTATCCGGCGAAAGATTTCAGGAAAACATTGTTAACAAAGAACGCGAAGCTCAATTTCCACTGCTTATAGAAGACTCCTTTAAGCAAATCTCTATCACTAAAAGAACACGTCCTCTCACCATGCAAATGAACGGAATTAGTATTTTTGGCAGTTGTATTGCTTTGTTAGGCACTTTTGAAGAAAAAGTCGATTTTGATGATCTTATGCTTTTTAGAAAGCAATTCTACGCTTGCAAATCAATACAAAATGTATCAATTCGTTGGACACGTCCTTTTGTCGGACACATTACACTAGGTTATTTGGGCAGGTCTTTAAGCAAGGATGAAATCATTCACCTGGTCTCCACAGTAATCCAATTAAACCTGCAGGTAGCTCAAGAAAATATACAATTTCACTTAAATAAAACTGCACTAAAATCTTACCCGCATTTATCTCATTTTGTTAGCCGGGCCCACTACCCGTCTTACTCTTTTATTCAGTAAATTTTTTATTCAGTCATTGTTACATTCATCACCTTAACTTTCTATTATGTTACAAGAAATTACCCGTTTCCCGGAAAACACAGAAATCACAAGCAAACAGCTAAGTGAAAAGCCTTACATACACCCCACATGCAGGGTACGTGACAGTCAATTGGGTGCCTGGACGGCTTTAGGTCCCAATACCTCGCTGGTTGAGTCCTCTTTTGATGATTACAGCTATACCGCCGGGGATGTACATGTCATCTGGTCCAGCATCGGAAAATTCTGCTCCATTGCAAACGGAACCCGCATTAACCCGGGAAATCATCCCCAATGGAGGGTAACACAACACCACAGCACCTACAGGCGTGTATCTTATGGATTAGACACCCACGATGACCATGACTTTTTTGACTGGAGGAAAAGCCACCACTGCAATATTGGTCATGATGTGTGGATTGGCACCAGGGCGATTATTATGCCGGGGGTGACCATCGGCACAGGAGCCATCATTGGAGCAGGTGCAGTTGTAACCAAAGACGTGGGTGATTATGAAGTAGCTGTTGGAGTTCCGGCTAAGGTAATCAAAAAACGCTTTCCTGACGAGATTATTGAAAAACTACGACAATCCGCTTGGTGGGAATGGGATCGCCAAACCATTGAAGAAAGATTTAATGACCTCATCGACTTGGATCTATTTATAGAAAAATACACCTAAAACTGAAACCCATGAAAACAAACCGTGCAGCCACTAAAACAATCCTGTTACTTATTGTCTTCCTTTCTTGTTTGCCACAAGCCTATGCAGGAGAGACACCTGCACCAAAAAAAGTTCAGGGCTACGTATTCCATGATGCCAATAAAAATCAGAAAAAAGATCCAAAAGAAAATGGACTACAGGGAATTATGGTCTCAAACGGAGTAGATATCATAACAACACGTGAAGACGGCTACTACGAAATAGCCATAGAAGCCGACATGACGGTCTTTGTCATCAAGCCCTCCCATTGGATGACTCCTTTGGACCCGCATAACATCCCACAATTTCATTACACCTACAGACCCGATAATTCCAATGCGACCTCAGCACAACTCCCTGAACGAATAAACTTTCCCTTGTATAAAAATCCTGAAAGCGATACCTTTGAAATATTTATCTTCGGAGATACACAGACATCCAATATAAAGGAGATAAAATACTTAGCCCGTTCTATCATCACTGAAACAGCAGGAGACACGATAAGAAAATTTGGCATTACACTTGGGGATATCGTTAATGACAATATACAGGACTATCCCCTGATCAATCAATTAACAAAACAAATTGGGATTCCCTGGTATTATATAGCGGGAAATCACGACATCAATTTTGATGCACCAAGTGAAAGACTTACCACACAAACATTTGAAGATACTTATGGCCCTTCAACCTTCGCTTTCCAATACGGAAACACCCATTTCATTTTATTTGACGATGTGATCTACACAGGCAATAAGGAACAACGATACATTGGAGGCATCAGAGATGACCAATTTCGCTTTATTGAAAATTACCTCTCCATTATCCCCAAAGATGAACTAATTGTACTGTGTACGCACATCCCGATTTTCAAAGAAGAAGCTACCTACTACGAAGGCGTAGAAACTTTTCGTGTAGAAGATAAATACCAACTTTTTTCCTTACTTGAAGAGTTCCCCCATACCTTTTCCATGTCGGCACACACCCATTTTGTGAAGCAATATTTTTTCAATGAAGAGGAAGGCTGGAAACAAGAAAAGCCACATCACCATTTCAATGCAGGAGCGGTTTGTGGTGACTGGTATAAGGGACTTTACCGATTTGACGGTTATCCGGATGCAACAATGCGTGACGGAACACCTCTGGGCTTTGCCATCCTTTCAATTGAAGGAAATCAATACAAAGCACGCTACAAAGTGCAGGGAGCAAACGACAATAAACAAACGACATTGCATTACGACAAGGGACAACTTTATGTCAACTATTATATGGGTTCAGACTCTTGCCGGGTTTATTATCGAAACACAGCTGATGATGAGTGGATTGAAATGGAACAAAGCATTGAACCCGACCCAAGAACCCTCTTCATGCACCAACAGATCAAAACAAGCCTTGCAAGTTGTGGAAAACAGTTAGCGGGAAGGCAAATCTCAGATCCACAACCCTGCGGTCACCTGTGGAAAGCGACTATTCACAAGCTCCCGAGCGGTTTTCATACCGTAAAGATAAAAGTGCTCAACATGTACCAAGAAAAACTCTTCGATCAATTGGTTTTCTTCGTAGAATAAACCTGTCAAGCTGCTGCCCATTTTTAATTCGTCTCTGCGCGAAAACTCCATTTTCTGCGTTACGCTCGTCTGAAAACTCCTCATT
>CAYSRH010000188.1:0-4747 GCA_964433245.1 uncultured Bacteroidales bacterium
GACCATACTTTCGATTGGGTACACATTTTAATCATAGCTGCGTGTGTGTCTCAATTTCTTGGACTAAGGTAATAAAAAAAGTCATATACGAAAAATTTTATGAAAGTAGAACGAATAAAAACATTTGATGATTCTTTTTCTTTGTATCTCCCGGAAATTGATGAGACCTATCATTCCCGCAATGGTGCATATACCGAGTCAATGCATGTTTTTATAAAAAACGGCTTGTCTCACTGCCTTCAAAATCGCAGAAAGGATCATCTTAAAATTCTTGAAATAGGATTGGGCACAGGGCTTAATCTTTTGTTGACCGAGATATTTATCAGAGATAATTTTCCCGGGATTTCTTTTCTATATCATGGCTTAGAAAAATATCCATTGCCAATGGATGTTTTGGCTCAATTGAATTATACCTCGACAGAACAGGAACTGGCATTTTTCAGGTCAGTCCATATGTCTGAATGGTATCAAAATGTTACATTGTCTAAAAGATGTACGCTTTATAAAGAGCAGGTTGACCTGCTTGACTTTGTTCCGGAGTATAATGATTATGATCTTGTTTATTTTGATGCTTTTGCACCCGAAAAGCAGCCTGAAATGTGGCGATTGGAAGTTTTTCAATTACTCTGTGCGGCAATGCAGCCGGGGGCGGTTCTGGTTACATATTGTGCCAAGGGGATTGTTAGGAGAAGAATGGAGGAAGCGGGATTCCGCGTGGAACGGCTACAGGGTGCTCCGGGAAAGAGAGAAATGATAAGGGCATGCAAACGATCACTTGAAAAAGAATGCAGGAAAATTGATTAAATAAACCTTTTCGGTAGCCCTTGTAAAAGCAGTATAGAGCCAACGCAAAAAAGCTTCATCAATCATTTCTTCGGTAAAATAACCAAGATCAATATACACATCTTTCCATTGTCCTCCCTGTGATTTATGACAAGTCACGGCATAAGCGAATTTGATCTGCAAAGCATTAAAGAAAGGATCTTCTTTCACTTTTTTATAGCGGGCTTTTTTTGTTTTTTCCTCTGCATAATCTTCCATGACATGAAAAAAGAGTTGTTTGTTCTGTTCCATTGTCAGATTGGGGGTTTCAACTGACAGCGTGTCAAGGATCACTTTTGTATCAATTTCGGTATTCTGATAATCTGTAAATTCGATGGATACATCAGCAAATTCAAAACCATGCATTTGTTGCCTCTTGTGTACGCGTGTAATTTTTCCTGTATCACCATTGGCAATGAAAGAGGTGCCAAAATTTTCAGGGATCCAGTAATAATTGTTTTTAACGATCATAATATGGTCATCCCTTGCCAATTCTTCCTCACGCCATAGAATTTGGTTTCTGATTCCCATGTTATACTGGTTTGCTCGCTTGTTTGAGCGATTGACAATGATGGTTTCATTTACCCCTTTTTTTTCATAACTCTCCGTGATCTTTTCTATCAGGTCGCTTCCGTTGACACATGATACTTCTTTGTTGGGTGTTATTTTTGGTATTGCCGGTTTTCCGGAACCGATAAGGGTTCGTAGTTGTGTTGCATTAAGAAGGATGTCAGAGGAAAGAGCCTGGCGTACAACATCAGACAGAAAAGCTTCACGGACCAGGTATCCCATGGTTTGTAATGTCTCAGGATCTAAGGCAGGACTGTTTGCATAGCCTACGGGAGGAAGTTGTGCAGTATCTCCGCAAAGCAATAATTTACATCCTGTTCCGGAATACACATAGGAAAGGAGGTTTGCCAAAAGAGATTCCGATCCGAAAATGCTGTTGGGAGAATTTCCTATCATACCGGCTTCATCTACAATAAATACCGTATTTTTATGAAGGTTACGATCCTGTATAAATTCTCCGAGTCCGTCAGAACCGCTCTTTTGTCGGTATATTTTTTTGTGTATGGTGAAAGCATTGCGATTGCTGTAAGCTGATAGCACTTTTGCTGCCCTCCCTGTTGGGGCAAGAAGAACAGGGGAGATTTTGAACAATGACAGTGTGTGGATGACAGAGCTGATAAAAGTTGTCTTCCCTGTTCCTGCATACCCCTTTAGTAAAAATATTTCCCGTTCTTTTCCGGAAATAAAAAAGTCAGAGAACAACTTAGCTGCTGCTAATTGACCTTTTGTTGGCTCCTGGGGTAAAGATTGAATAATGGATGCTTCAATTTTATTTTGTAGCATAAATGCTTAATATGTTTTATTTTGAATTTTTATGTTTTTCGGAGTGACAAAATTAAGGTAAATAAAAGCAAAGTTTCATAGGATGATAATATTTAATTTATAAAAAAATGTGTAGGTTTGTGGTAAATAAAAAAGTTGATAATTATTGATTGTTGATAAAGTTAAAAAAATAAAATTGAAGAAAGATGAAAATAACTTTTGCAAAGATCGCATTTTCCCTGATTGCTTTGGTTTTGGTGTATTTTCTGTATGAAACGGTTATGACACCCATTCGCTTTAATAAAATACAACAGCAGCGTTATGAAGCAACCATAGAGAGATTAAAGGATGTAAGAACAGCACAACGGGCATATAGAAGTGTTAAGGGTGAGTATGCCGGTCACTGGGATACATTGATTAATTTTATCAAAAATGATTCTTTCTTTCTTGTCAAAAAAACAGGAGAGTACAGCCAGGATGATATGACAGAAGCTGAAGCATTGCGACTGGGCTATATTTTAAGGGATACAATTAAAATAGCTGTGATAGATTCATTGCTTAAGAATTACCGTATGATAGATTCTTTACGGTATGTTCCTTATACAGGGGGTGACACTTTTACGATTGGATCCGGTGTGATAGAAACCGGCGCACGGGTTGATGTGCAGGTATTCGAGGCGGCTGTGCCGGATTCTGTTTTGTTGGATGGACTGAATCCTCAGTTGATAATCAATTTTTCCGAAAGACGGAAAAAAATGACAGGCTATCCGGGTCTTCGTGTTGGATCTCTTACAGAAGCAACCAATGATGCAGGAAACTGGGAGTAAATTTAAATCAGAAGTTTTTTCAGCTGTTGATCCTGCCTTTGACAGTGGCTTGGCAGGCAATTACAACTTGTTTTGTGAGATAGGGGAAGATTCCTTTATTTATACTGTTCTTGATACTGTTAGAAATCAGTTTATTGTTTTAAAAGAACACCGGCTTCAAACGGGAAGTACTGATTTTTTTTTTGAACAGTTCGAAAAGTGCATTGCCGGAGATGCTTTACTTGCCAGTAAATTTAATAAGGTAAAAATTATCTTTTCAGAAAGGAGGAATTTACTTGTGCCTGGTTCTTTATTTAACCCCGAAGAAGCAAAAACATTGTTTACTTACACCTGGGAGATAGAAGAAAAAGAAATGCTTTTTCACAACAAATTACAGGGAAAGGTTTTGCTTTTCCCTGTCCATGAACGTTCTTATAATCTGTTTTGTCAAACATTTACATCACCGGAAATAATCCATTCGGGAACTGTGATGATGAATCGGTCAGAGCATGAAAAGAATGTATTGTTTTGTAATATCAGGAAAACATTCTTTGAAATTATATTGAAGAAAGAAGGAATGATAGAAAAGATGTCATCCGTTGAGTATTTTGCTGATGAAGATATTGTTTATTATCTTTTGTGGCTGGCAAAAAAATATGATCTTCTTTTCTCTGACATTATTTTAACAGGACATTTAACAGAACAACAGAAAAAAATAATATCTGCTTATATTCCGGGAATTCGCGTAGATCATCAGGTATCCGGTTTCACCCTGAGTTATCTTTTTAGCAGGAAAGAACCATATCGTTTCATGAACCTTTACAGATTGAAAGATTGCGAATAATTTCCGGAAAATACAAAGGAAAACAGATATCTCTGCCACGGACAGTCAGGGCTCGTCCAACCACAGATATTGCCAAGGAAGGATTGTTTAATATATTGGCAAATCAACTTTCTTTTGAAGGATTGCGTGTGTTGGATCTGTATGCCGGTACAGGAAGCATTGGATTGGAGTTCTTGTCAAGGGGAGTTTCTTTTGTTGTGATGGTTGAGTATGATCGTTTTCATGTAAGCGCTATTTTGGGAACGATTAAAAAGCTTGGGATTGAAAATGTGTTGGTTCGAAATGCAGAAGCCATCCGTTTTTGTAAAAAAGGGGAAGGGCAATATGATCTTATTTTTGCAGATCCTCCTTTTGATACAGGACATATTGAGCAGATACCGGACATTGTTATGCAAAGCACCTTTCTTACGGAAGATGGTCTGTTTATTTTAGAACATTCGAAAAATTATAATTTTGACCGTCATCCGGATTTTATGAATATGCGAAAATATGGTGCTGTATGTTTTAGTTTTTTTTCAAAAAAAACAAAAAATCTATAGCAAATTATTGGTTGGGATTAAATTAATCCATTATATTTGCAACACTTTTACAATGGTCTGGTAGTTCAGTTGGTTAGAATATCGGCCTGTCACGCCGAGGGTCGCGGGTTCGAGTCCCGTCCAGACCGCAACACTAAAGATAACACGCCTGTAAATCAAACATTTGCAGGCGTGTTTTTTTTATTACACCAACGCTTTTCCCCATTGTTTGACGAACCGCCCAGTACGAGATCCGTACGCTGGGTGGTGTGCCTGTCCCGCAGAAAGCGGGGATAGGTTCTCCGATAGGCTATGTGCCTATCGGCTGCCTACTCGATTGTGTGCCGTTTTCATTCTTTTATTCCTAACTGTTTATATCTTTCTTCAAGTACTTCTTTGTAAACATTCATCATATCCTCAGATAG
>CAYSRH010000189.1:0-4721 GCA_964433245.1 uncultured Bacteroidales bacterium
GAATATAATTAAAAACTCTGCTTCTGTAACGTTCTATAAGTGTTCGATTGCGGACTGTTTTCCTTCTTTATACTGTTGTATCAGCTGTTGATCAGTTAAGCTTTTTGTTTTCACGATAACCTCCTTTTTTATAAGGTGAACATATGTTTTTACGATATTATATATAAAAAAGTAGAGGTGTTTCGATATACAGTCCGTTTTTGATTAAAATTAATATTCACTATTTAAATTGCAAGATACAATTTTTTTTTGTTTTTACCAAAGTAACAGATAACTTTCTTTAAAAAAAAAGAAGTATTGTTTTGTATCTTTGCACTTCTAATTACAAAAAAACGTAAAATCATATAAAAATGTCTGATGATTCCATTCATATACATAAAGCTTCAGTTCATAATCTGAAGCAAATTGATGTGACGATACCGAGAGATAGATTTATTGTTATTACAGGGGTTTCCGGTTCAGGAAAATCTTCATTGGCTTTTGATACACTTTATGCCGAAGGTCAGCGGCTTTATGTAGAGAGTCTTTCTGCTTATGCGCGTCAGTTTTTAGGACGGATGAATAAGCCTGAAGTAGAATATATTCATGGGATACCTCCGGCCATTGCAATTGAGCAACGTGTTCGAAACAGCAATCCCAGATCCACAGTGGGTACTATGTCAGAGGTGTATGATTATCTGAGGTTGTTGTTTGCAAGGATAGGCAGGACGTATTCTCCGCTGTCCGGAGAAGAAGTAAAAAAGCATTCGGTGGATCATGTGGTTGATTTTCTTTCAGGAAGATCCAAAGGGGAGCGTTTTGTTATTATTGCTCCTGTGGTGGTGCAAAAAAAACCAAAGTCGCCGGATTTTTTCAGGCGATTTTTTAATGCCGGATTTAACATGGTAGAAGATGATGGATCTTTTGTGAAACTTGAAGATATGTTTCATCATCTTGAGTCAAAAGAACAGGTTTCCCCTATGACACTTCATTTTGTTGTTGATCGCTTAAAAACTGGGGAGGATAATCAAGTCAGTCGCCTTGCAGATTCAGTACAAAAAGCATTTGATGAGGCAGATGGAAGGTGCTTGGTTATGTTTTTTTCAGGAAGGCATCCTACAGTTTATTCATTTAGTAAATATTTTGAAGCAGATGGAATGATTTTTGAAGAGCCCGGAGAACATTTATTCAGTTTTAATAATCCATTGGGAGCATGTCCTACATGTGGTGGTTACGGTAATGTGCTGGGAATTGATGAGCGATTGGTTGTTCCTGATAAAAAACGGAGTATTTATGAGGATGCAATAGCATGTTGGCGTGGGGAGAAGGTTAGTGCATGGAAGAACCGATTGATAGAAAGGGCATCGGTTTTACAGATACCAATACATAAACCTTATTACCAATTGTCAGAGGAAGAAAAAGATTTGCTTTGGCATGGGGGGAAAGGATGGTTGGGGATTAAAGGTTTTTTTTCTGAACTTGAAGAAAAAATGTATAAAATTCAGAATCGGGTGCTTTTGGCTCGTTACAGGGGCAAAACAGAATGTCCTGATTGTAAGGGAATGAGACTACGTAAAGAGACTTCGTATGTAAAGATTGATGGACATTCTATACAGGAATTTGTTTCTATGCCAATAAAAGAATTACTTCCTCTTATGAAAAAAATAAAATTAGATCAGAATGACAGAAAAGCAGGGAATCTTTTATTGCAGGAAATTATATCCAGATTACAATTTTTGATGGAAGGAGGGGGTGGCTATTTAACTTTGAATCGTGCTTCCAACACCCTTTCGGGGGGGGAGTCCCAACGTATTCACCTTGCTTCATCATTGGGAAGTAGTCTTGCAGGGGCATTGTACATTCTTGATGAACCCAGCATAGGATTACATCCACGGGATACACACCAATTGATTAAATCGTTGAAAAAATTACGGGATATAGGGAATACAGTGATTGTGGTTGAACATGATGAAGATATTATACGGGCTGCCGATTATTTAATTGATATTGGTCCTTTTGCAGGAAATTTAGGTGGAGAACTTGTGTTTAACGGAGATATAAAGGATATCAATCAAGATTCATCATCACGCTCTTTAACCTTGCAATATTTATCAGGCACAAAAAAAATAGAAAAAAAAGCAACGAAGAAAAGAAAATCTATTGCACAAATAACGATAGAAGGAGTTCGTCAAAATAATTTGAAGGATATTGATGTGAGTATTCCTCTTGGTATTTTAACCGCAGTTACCGGAGTTAGTGGTTCAGGTAAGACATCCCTGGTTTCTAAAACCTTATTTCCTGCTTTAAAGAAAATGCTGGGAGAGTCTGTTGGTATTACCGGAGAGTATAGTCAGTTATCGGGAGATCTTCATATGATCCATTCTGTAGAGTTGGTAGATCAGACACCAATTGGTCGGTCTTCTCGCTCCAATCCTGCTACTTACATAAAAGCCTGGGATGATATTCGGAAGTTGTTTGCAGAACAGAATGCAGCGAAGCAGTTTGGGTTAAAACCATCACATTTCTCATTTAATATACCGGGAGGACGTTGTGAAGCTTGTCAGGGAGAAGGAGAAATAAAGGTTGAAATGCAGTTTATGGCTGATGTGGCAATTGTTTGTGAGGAGTGTGAAGGAAAACGGTTTAAGGATGAGGTTCTCGCAGTTCAAGACAAAGGAAAACATGTGAATGAAATTCTTAATATGACTGTTGATGAGGCCATTGTTTATTTTGAAGATGGTAAAACGACAGGATTAAACAAGAAAATATCAGAACGATTACAGCGACTCGTTGATGTTGGCTTGGGTTATGTTAAATTAGGACAATCTTCTTCTACATTAAGTGGAGGTGAAGCACAAAGAGTGAAACTTGCTTCTTTTTTACTAAAAAAAGATAGTTCGGAAAAAATCTTATTCATTTTTGATGAACCGACAACGGGTCTTCATTTTCATGATATAAATAAACTATTGGATGCTTTTGATGCTTTAATAAAACAAGGACATAGTATTGTTGTTGTTGAACACAATATGGAAATTATTAAGATGGCGGATTGGATTATTGATCTTGGTCCGGAAGGGGGGGAAGATGGAGGGCATATTGTTTTTGAAGGAACTCCGGAAAAAATAATTGACTGTAAGGAGTCGTTTACAGGACAATATTTATTAAAAAAAACAAGCAAGGCTGTATCTTAATTAAATACAGCCTTGCTTGTGGAAATTTTTATGTTTTTTTAATAATTATTCATCCATGAAACCAAACATAATTGCAACACAACCACTATTAATATCCTCAACACTTTTCTTTCCGGCGGGCACTTTGATATAAATTTTCAGTTGTTGGCTGGTGGGTGTTTTGAAATCCCAAAAAGGATTAAAATTCTGAGTACTGTTATCATAAATAACATTATTATCACTGTCAATTACCATAAATTGAATTTTTGGTAAGGATTCTGATCCACAGATGGAAATTCTGTATGTTTGTCCGGAATAGAAAGTTTTATACAATTCGGCTTCTTCACCTTCCGTAAGTATCGCAGCATTATAATTGCCATCATGAATAAAAGGGGATATCTGTGGTTTACAAACATTTTTTGCAAAAGTTTTACATTGGGCATTGCTTAACACAGGAAAAACTCCAAGCAAAACTGTTAGTGATATGATTTGAATGAATCTTTTCATAATGGTCATTTTTTATTGTATAAAATTCGTTCTGATAATTTTTACTTTTTCACTTAGCTCTTCAAAAACTTCAGGAGACATAGATATAGTTGAACTGGACTCCAATACAGTCACATTTGTTTTTTCGTCTTTTACAGGTGTGATTTGTGTTGTTTTTATTTCAATTTTATCATAAATGTCCTGCACTTCACTCATTGTGATAAGTAAAGACGCAACATCTTCATTGTAACTGTATTTTTCAATTAATTTAATCACGATATCAAGTGAGAATTTTTGATCAGCTATTCGTTCTACTAATTTATTGTTTTCGAATGATGTTTGTTTAACAATTGCTGTTGATATGTATAAACCTTCAATCCATCCTCCTATTAGAACAATTGCAGCAATAGGAGCTCTGTTGCTTTCTGTCAAATACGAACTGGAAGACATAAAAGTTTCAGAAATGATGTCCATAATAACATCTCTATTATTAACATTATCTTCTAATCGTTTGATTGTGCTGTCTGTAAACACATCCAAAATGCCCAAACGGTCTGCCAGTTCTTTGGCAGCACTCATATATTCTATAGAAGTTTGTGTTTGGTCAAACAGGCTTGCAAAGCTTAAATCTGTTGTATAAATACCAAGATTCAATGCCATTTTTTTGTTCGTTGTATATTTGGGGGCATTTTCAATCCTGTTTAACAGATCCTCCTGATAGGTAGCACCAGCGCTTTTTAATAACATAGCCGTTTCCAAAGGAGATGGAAGAGAATAAAAAATCTTTTTTGTGTGTGTAAGATCATTTTTTAAATCTTCTAAATCCTGTTGTAATTCAGATTGACTTATTTCAATATCAGATTGATTTCCTGTATCTCCTGACTGGCACGACATAAAGATGACTCCGGTAGCGACAAACAAGACATAAGCCGTTTTTGATAAGGGTATCTTCTTTCTCCACATAAGGTTTTGTTTTAGTTATTTATTATGTGCAAATATAGCATTCTTAAAGTAAAGGTAATGAAATTTTACAAAAAAAAAAAAAAAAACATAAAAATCATCATAGTTAAAAATCAATAAACGAAC
>CAYSRH010000190.1:0-4695 GCA_964433245.1 uncultured Bacteroidales bacterium
ATCGGGACCAATCCTGTACAGTGAATCATTTTTTAACAGAGCAATAGCGCCTGCACCCAAGGAACTTCCAACTTTTAGTATGTCCATGCCCCAAGGCTGGGGAACATGGTAGCTGGCATTGATCCCAACAGTATCCAGTACCATATCCGTTGTTTTTTTTCCAAAAATATCCATCCCGTTGCGCTCATCAAAATAATTGCGGAAGCCTACCAGATCATTTTCCCACGCAGGTCCCTCCATTTGGTACATAGAAGCGGTTGTTCCACGAACCCGGACACCTTCCTTTTTTGGAGTAAGCTGATCATCTTCCTTTTTTGCAAATCGAATATTGGTTCCTTGCTCAAAAACAGGGTAGTTAACACGATTCACAAAAATGATTTCAAAATCATCCCTTTCACTGACAAAAGAAACCTCATCGTACACCCCATTGCCATTGATATCATCAAGCTGTGATGGCAGATATTCACCTGCTACCTGAACAGCCGGTAAAAGCCCTCCCTGGTAATAGGATAATGCTTTTAAATCCTCAGTGGAAACAATATAATAGTATTTACCCTCAATAATTTCATCAATAGTCTCTGAACAAGAAATTATAAGCAAGGAAAAAAACACAAAGAGAAGAAATGTTATTCGTTTCATCATAAAATATCTTACATATTTAATTTTAATTAAAGATTTCAAATATATAAAAAAAAGACGAACCCACAAGTTTTGATATTGCGAGTTCATCTAAATAATATAAAAATATCCAAAAATGAACCAAGCCATGACAAAATTTTTGACACAGTTCTACTGAGCCTGTCGAAGTACACGACATATGATTATAATGGAGCAGGAATTCTTTGTAGGTCTAAAATGTAGCATATCATGAAGAACCCCATCTGACCATTAAAATCAAAATTATAAACAGATGAACTTATTACAAATTATTTTCCCCTTCTATGTAACCAAAATTAGCCAATATTCCTCCATCAACATAAAGTACTTGTCCGTTTACATAAGCACTGGCAGGAGAAGCCAAAAAAACAGCCGCACCACCCAAATCCTCAGGATCGCCCCATCTTCCGGCCGGTGTACGGGTCATTACAAGATTGTTAAAGGGGTGTCCGTCAACCCGGATAGGAGCTGTTTGACTGGTTGCAATATATCCGGGTCCTATTCCATTGATCTGAATGCCATACTTAGCCCATTCACAACACATGTTGGCTGTCAGGAGTTTCAAACCTCCTTTGGCTGATGCATATGCAGATACCGAATTACGTCCGTACATACTCATCATAGAACACATATTAATGATCTTCCCTGCACGTTTTTCAATCATTTTTGGCACAACACGTTTTGCGACAATCAAAGGTGCAACAAGATCAATATCAATCACTTGCTTAAAATCTTTTAATGGCATATCCAGAATAGGTATTCTTTTGATAATACCGGCATTGTTAACCAAAATATCAATCTCTCCAAGATTTTTCTCTATATCAGAGATTCCCCGGTCAACATCTTCTTCTGAGGTCACATCAAATTTTAAAGTATATACATCAACCCCACTTTTTGCATATTCGCTTTTACAGTTTTTTAATTTTTCATCATCAATATCGTTGACAGCAATTTTTGCTCCGGCTTCTGCCAGTGCAGTTGCAATTGCCATTCCAATACCATGTGTTCCGCCGGTAACCAGCGCAACTTTTCCTTCCAGTTTAAAGTTATTCAAATAAGACATAGTTTTTTGTGTTTAGAAATTATTACTCTTTTATTTTTAATATCAGCAACTATTTAAGATCTTGCGCCTGAGCAAAGTTCATATCACCATAATCCAAATTTTCTCCCGCCATTCCCCATATAAAAATATAACTTCCTACCCCGGCACCTGAGTGAATAGACCAGTTTGGTGAAACAACAGCCTGTTCATTTTTTACCCATATGTGGCGGGTTTCATCCGGCTGTCCCATAAAATGGCAAACAGCACCTTCTTCGGGAACCTCAAAATAAAAATATGTTTCCATACGCCTGTCATGTACATGAGGAGGCATGGTATTCCATACACTTCCTTTTTTTAGTTCTGTCATTCCCATCTGCAATTGACAGGTTCTTACAACACTATTTACAATTAGCTTGTTAATTTGACGTTCGTTAGAACTCTCCATGGAGCCCATGTTAGCCACTTCAGCATCCTGTAACGTAACTAATTTAACAGGATAGGCAGCATGTGCCTGAGCAGAATTAAGATAAAAATGGGCAGGTGATTTACTGTTTTTACTCGAAAAAACGATTTCTTTGTTTCCCATTCCTACATACAGTGCTTCCTTATTTTTTACCGGATATTCTTTTCCATCAACAGAAACAAGTCCTTCACCTCCAACATTAATAATCCCTAACTCCCTGCGTTGCAGAAAAAAATCTGCTTTCAAGGGCTCAATCGTTTCCAGTTTTAAGGCTTCATTGGTTGGAACAGCTCCACCAACAATAAAACGGTCATAATTGGTATATACCAAGTTGATTTCACCGTTCACCATCACATTCTCAACCAAAAACTCCTTTCTAAGTCGCTCTGTGTCAAAACTTTTAAAATCTACCGGATTGGATGCAAAACGCACCTCATAATTTTGTGCCATGATACAATTCTTTTTAATGTTAAAAATTTAACCTGATGTACAAAGATAACAAAACAGAATTAAGTTTCCTAACAGAGACAACCCGAAATCCTGTAATTTAAAAATCAAAACCTACATGATAAAATTAATTATGTAATGACAACATCAATTAGACCAACTTTTGTATTTTTGTATTGTCAAATTACTTTTAACACACAAAAAATAACATTATAAAATTTATATTGAATTATGTCACAAAAAATTGTCACGTTCGGTGAGATTATGTTACGTCTTTCGCCTCCTTCATTGCAAAGATTTACGCAAACCACATCACTTGATGCAACATATGGCGGCGGAGAAGCCAATGTAGCTGTGTCGCTTGCCAATTATGGATTAAATGCCGAGTTCGTAACCCGATTACCAGACAATGATATCGCTCAATCAGCCGTCATGAACCTCAAAAAATACGGGGTCAAAACATGTAACATCGTAAAAGGCGGTGAAAGGATGGGCATCTACTTTTTAGAATACGGTGCAGTAAACCGTGCCAGTAAAGTAATTTATGACCGTGCACATTCAGCCATTGCCGAAATCAAACCCGGCATGATTGACTGGGACAAAGTGTTCGAGGATGCCACATGGTTTCACTGGACGGGTATCACACCGGCTATTTCGGAAGGAGCTGCCCGGGTGTGCCTTGAAGGAATCAAAAAAGCCAACGAGAAAGGGATTACCGTAAGCTGCGATCTGAATTTCAGAAAAAACCTTTGGAAATATGGAAAAACAGCCTCTGAAGTAATGCCCGAACTGGTTGCGGGATGTGATATTATCCTTGGCAACGAGGAAGATGCCGACAAAGTATTTGGTATCAAACCGGAAACCGGCGATGTTGATTCCGGACACGTTGAAGCCGAAGCTTATGAATCGGTAGGACGACAGTTAATGAAAAAATTTCCCGGAGCTAAAAAGGCAATCATTACCTTACGCACTTCAATCAGCGCCAGTCATAATAAATGGAGCGGTGTACTGTGGGATGGCAAAAAGCTGTTCAAAGCAGCCGATTATGATATCACCCATATCGTAGATCGTGTAGGTGGAGGTGATTCTTTCATGGGAGGACTGATCTACGGATTGATCTCCTACCCCGGCAATGACCAGCAGGCTTTGGAATTTGCCGTGGCAGCTTCCTGCCTGAAACATACGATCCATGGTGATTTTAACCTGGTTTCGGTCAAAGAGGTAGAAGCCTTGGCCGGTGGAAACAAATCAGGAAGGGTAAACAGATAAGATAATTAAGGTAATGCCGGAACAAAATTGAAAACAATATTAAAAACAAATAACATACACCATCATGGCCAAATTTTCAAGGATTGAAGTAGTGCTTAAAATGAAAGAAACGGGTGTAATCCCTGTATTTTATCACCCCGATACCGAGGTATGCAAACAAGTTGTAAAAGCCTGTTACGATGCCGGCATACGTGTTTTTGAATTTACCAACCGGGGCGATTTCGCTACGCTAACTTTTGCAGAATTAAATAAATGGACAATAAAAAACTATTCTGATATGATCATGGGTGTCGGCTCTGTATTGGATGCCCCTACCGCTGCCATGTATATTGCTTTGGGAGCAAATTTTATTGTTTCTCCCATTTTGTCTGAAGAAATGGCAAAAACCTGTAACAAAAGAAAAATTGCCTGGTCTCCCGGTTGCGGTTCACTCACCGAAATATCAAAGGCCGAAGAACTGGGTGCTGAAGTGGTAAAGATCTTCCCCGGATCTTCTGTTGGCGGACCTGAATTTGTGAAAAATGTAAAAGGTCCTTGTCCATGGACAAGCATTATGCCTACCGGAGGTGTAGAGCCTACCAAAGAAAACCTCAAAAAGTGGTTTGATGCCGGCGTACATTGTGTAGGCATGGGATCAAAACTATTCCCAAAAGAAGCCATAGAACAAAAAAAATGGGAGGAAATTACACGGCTTGCTAAAGAAGCAATGGATATTGCAAAGGCTGTACGTCAAAAATAATATAACTTTTTGATGAAAAGTTGAGCAAAAAGTCAAGGCTTGAATTTTTCCTTTACTTTTTGGCAGCCACCCAAAATT
>CAYSRH010000191.1:0-4680 GCA_964433245.1 uncultured Bacteroidales bacterium
ATACGGATAATGCTGATTCAGATGGTGATGGATTTCCTGATCTGTATGAAATTGGAATGTCTAATAATGCTATAAGAATTCTTTACAGTTCATTAAATACCCTTGCTAATGTTGCATGTGAAAGAGTATTTGCTGTAGAAAAAGAGTTTTCAAAAAAGTTGAAACAGGCTAATATACCTTTATATACTCTGGAAACAAAATCCTTGGTAAAAGAATGCGATATCCTGGGTTTTTCAGTTGGATATGAACTTTCAGCAACTACTATATTAGCTATTCTTGATGATAGTGATATTCCTATAGAGAATAAAGAAAGAACAGAAGAACATCCAATTGTAATTGCCGGAGGTCCTGCTATTACTAATCCTCTGCCTTTTTCCTCATTTATTGATGCACTCTTTATTGGAGAAGCAGATGGAATTTTACAAGGATTGATCTCTTTACTGGCTGATAAGAAAAGAAAAGGTGCAACGAGGAGAGATCTACTTGAGATAATAAAACAGACTGATGGACTTTGGTATGCTGGAAAAGAAGAGATTACTAAAAAAGTTACTTTCCATGGTTTTAATGATAGTTCATTACTGTTAGAAGGTGTTTTCCCAATTCCTTCAATAAGAACGGTACAAGATCATGGTGTAGTAGAAATAATGCGAGGCTGCCCAAATGGTTGTCGATTTTGTCATGCTGGCTATTATTATAGACAGAAGCGGGAAAAAAATCTTGATATTATCATTGAAGAAGTAAAGTTAATGATAAAAAGGGGATATAGAGATATCACTCTTTCATCACTTTCCACAGGTGATTTTAAACAATTATTACCTTTAATCGATAGCATAAATAATAATTGCATTGGAAAGAATATATCACTTTCATTGCCATCTTTAAGGGTAGATACTTTTACCTTGCCAATATTGAAAAAACTTTCATGCAACCGAAAAAGCGGATTAACTTTTGCTATTGAAAGCCCAGGAGATTTTTCACAAGCTGTAATAAACAAAAAAGTATCAATCGACCAGGTCAAAAAGATATTAAGTGTTGCAAAAGATGAAGGATGGAATCTGGCAAAATTCTATTTTATGATTGGTTTACCCTTTAATGATATATATAAAGAGTCCGAGGAAGAGAGAATTATCAGTTTTATAGAAGATGTGCAGAAAAGTGTGAATATATCTTTAAATATAAATATTGGTACATTTATTCCAAAACCGCATACCCCGTTCCAGTGGGAAGAACAATTAGAAGAGAATAGGTCAGAGGAAATACTGAAGAACATAAAGCATCATTTTAGCCGAAACAGAAAAATTAAAGTTAGTTATCACGATCCTTTCATTTCACGAATTGAAGGAATTATCTCAAGAGGTGATGAAAAAGTAGGTGAAATAATAAAAGATGCATATTATAACGGAGCCTATTTGGATGCCTGGGAAGAGCATTTACAAAGAGATGTATGGAAGAATGTTATTAGCAAACATGGTCAGAACTATATTAATACTATATTAAACGGTAAAGAGATTGATGATCCATTACCTTGGGATTGTATAGATATTGGTATCAACAAAACGTTTTTAAAGAGAGAACGAGAAAATGCAAAAAATGGTTACATAACAGATGTTTGTTCTGATGATTGTAAACATAATTGTGGTATATGTAACAAAGATGTTATATTGATAGAGCAAGAGGTTGAAGAAAAAAGTGTCAGAAATGATCCTGGTGTAACGGGGCAAAAAGAGATATGTGAGGAGGTAGAAGAGTATCCGTATTTGATTAATTATAAAAAAGAGGATGAAGCTATTTTTCTTGGTCATATAGATACCATGACTGTTTTTGAAAGAGCATTACAGCGAGCTGGGATTGATATCATGGTGAGCCAAGGTTACAAACCTAAACCGAAACTTACTTTTGCCCATCCATTAATGTTGGGTCTTTCTTCAGAATCTGAATATTGCAGGGTAGTGGCTAAAGAAAAGATTTCTCTATATACAATCATGAATGGTTTGAATGATACATTACCGAAAGGGCTTCTTATTAAAGATGTTGTTGAACTAAAAAAAAGACGATTACATGAAGAGAAGGGTAAATCTTTGATGGCTCTTTATGGAGGCTCCTTGTATGAATTGAAATTTTTAAATCAAACAAAAAGTGTAAGTATGTATGATAAATGCTACACCGAAATTGTTTCTATTGGTGGAAGTGTTGAAAGGAGGGAGGGTGGCATGTTAATAATATATCTTCCCAACACAGGAAAGCGTAATGGTAGTCTAAAACATTATATTGAAATGATCGCAACTGTTTCAGAATTCTTATCCATGTGTAAAGTAACCAGAAAAGAAACCTATGCTATAGGTGGGAAAAAGTATCAAGATGTATTATTAAGTTGACACATGAAGGGCTATGCATCTTTAGATTCAATCCAGAAGAGTTCCATTTGCCTCATATTCTCTTTACTTAGAGAGATCTCCGATTTTCGCATCTTCTCTTCCATGAATTGAAATCGTTTCATAAATTTGTTATTGCATCTATTTAATGCTAAAGATGGATCTGTTTTTAGGAACCTTCCAAGATTGATTACAGAAAAAAGAAGATCACCAAACTCTTCTTCGATGCTCAATTGGTTTTGTGATTCAATGGCCTGGTTGAGTTCTTCAAGTTCTTCGTCGATTTTTTTAAATACCTCTACAATATTGTCCCAGTCGAAACCACTTTTGGATGCTTTCTTTTGTATGTTGAAAGCTTTTTCAAGAGGTGGTATTGATTTCTTTATCGATGAAAGGGTAGAGGGCTTTTTCTCTTTCTTTTCAACATCTTTTTTAATTCTATCCCATAAGGCAACTACTTCGGTACTGTCGGTGACTTTGTGATCAGAAAAAACGTGAGGATGCCGTCTAATCAGTTTCTCTGAAACTTCTTTAAGAGAGTCAGCGAGAGAAAAGTATCGATGCTCTTCATAGATAGTTGATAGCATTAAAAGAACTAAAAACATATCTCCTATCTCTTCCCGTTGGTTGGGGAGGTCACTATTTTGAATAGCATCAATAAGCTCGTAACATTCTTCTACAAGCTGGGGAGATAGGGATTCAATTGTCTGCTCTCTGTCCCATGGACAGCCATCCGGGGCACGTAACTGCTTTATTATGGAATAGAGTCGACTGAAAGAATCAGAAGCAGGGTTGGTTGATTTCTGTTTGTTTTCGTTACCATTCATGATTAGGGATGATAGATTATTTGATATAAAAAAACAATGATATTGAGGCTTTCCCGCAACCTATTTTGAGTACACACTGCATATGATGGTTATAGAATTATAATAGCCACCATATATGGTGGTTTAGACAGCCTCGATTCAGTGGGATTAATGCTGCGGGAAGTCCTGTATTAGACTAATAATTATTCTAAGTAGACAGAATATACATTATGGGAAGTAATAAAAGTGTTAGGTTGAGTAGACAATAGCGGGCCCCCAAGCAGGAGATAGCTCTGAATCAGGAGTCTGTTTCTTCGGTATTGTCTTGCTTCTTCTTCCCTGCACTGACGTTAGAAAAAATAGTAATAAATATGATTGAAACGATTAGTGGAGGAAAAATATTCACCACCCCCGCAAAATCGGATAAGGCAACAATGATATCAGCGAAAAGATACTCAATCACTCCCCCGAAGAAGGAACCTACCAGAGCAACAATTAAGGCTCCCATGAACCGACCAAACACAGGTTTTCTGAGAAGAAAATAGTAGATGAGGGCTATAGCAAAGCCAATAATAGCATAGATGAAGCCTATAAGAAGATAATAATCAAGCATGTGAAGAATGTATCAGGAATAAACAAAGTATGCAATTAACTTCGCTAAGGAAAGTCGATGTTGCCAAGGTAGACAAGTTCGCTGACCACAATAGTGCCGGGGTTATCCGGATCAATACCGGTGGTTGATACAAAAAATGCTGCGGATAGAGAAACAATTGTCTCAGGTATATCATCAGCATCCGGATACGAATCAGAAAAGAATGGAATAAGTTCAGATGCAGTTGAGCTGGAGTTGGTGAAGACTCTACGAAATAGTTGAATAGCTGATTTATTATAGGTGAATAAATCACCTTCTGATGATAATTCGTCTACCGGATTTGATCCTTCTATACACGATAGTTCCAGATTCTTTGCCGGATCGTTAGCAGGAGAAAGCTCAAACAGATAACCAGATTCACCACCGGATAGGGAAACAGTTGCCGGATCAAAGGGTATCATAATATTTACCGGGAGGCTTGTAGATTCGTAACCGTTAAAGATTCTGCGAAAGCCGTGATCCAGGGAATCGTAAGAATAAGAATATTCCATTAGAGCATCGCTTGGTGTTGATCGTTTATAGGAGGACAATTTACTATTGGCGTAGGATTCCCAATCAGGTACTGAGTTGATATCAGTAACATCATCCGGTGGATTTTCTCTGTCAAAGATATGATAAAAAAGTTCATAACCTTGAAAAATATCTTCATCGTTAATATGAGCATGGTAGAAGCCAAGATAGGTAGAACCACTCCACATTTCAGGAGCTGCCAGAAAAACAGGAGCAGGAATACCACAAGAGCTTAGAAAAATGGTTAACACCAGAATGAAAGGTATCAAACCCCAAAGCAAGCCTTGGACCCGGGACGCATAGCGTCCCTTTCCGACCCAAGGGTCGGGGTATTGATACC
>CAYSRH010000192.1:0-4641 GCA_964433245.1 uncultured Bacteroidales bacterium
GCAAGAAAACTCAAGTGTCTGATAAGAAACTATATAAAAAGGTTTCCAACCTGAAATACAGAAAAAGCAACCAGCCAGGCCAAACCAGTGCTGAAGAAAATCATGAACAGTGTCCATTTTATGCTTTGGCTTTCACGATGAAATACTGCTATTACTGCAACACAGGGAAAATAGATCAGGACGAATAACATGAAACCTATTGCTACCAAAGGGGTAAAAACGGGCTCGCCTTTTTTTTCACCTTGTGTATATGTTTGATTTTGAATTTTCGTTATCAATGATTCCGTATTGTCTTCATCATCAATATCTGCCATATACAGAACACCCATTGTACTCACAACAACTTCTTTTGCTACAGCTCCCGTAAGCAGGCTGATGCCTATTTTCCAATCAAAACCCAATGGTTTGATTACCGGTTCAATAAATTTTCCCAACTGTCCGATATAGGATTGTTCCTGCTTTTCACTTCTTTTGGCTGTTTCAAGTTCTTTTATTTCATTTTGCAGTTGTATTATTTTTTCCTGATTTTGGATTTGCTCTTTTTGTTCTTCCAACAAAGCAATTTTCGCATCATAGTTTTTGGAATAAGAAACGTCTAACGGAAAATATCCCAGTGCCCAAATACATAGAGAGGCAATAAGAATAACCCCGGCAATTTTTTTAATGTATTGTTCAGCTTTCATCCACATATGTCTGAATGTCGCTTTAATAGTGGGCATGCGGTAAGGAGGAAGTTCCATAACAAAAGGTACTTCCTTGATTGACAGAACCGTTTTTTTTAAAACCAGAGCCACCAATATAGAGAGTAATATACCTGTCAGATAAATTAAAAAAATAACATTTCCGGCATTCTTTGGAAAAAAAGCTCCGGTGAGAAGAATGTAAACAGGCAATCTGGCACTACAAGACATGAAAGGGATAATGATCATGGTCAGTAAGCGGTCAGCCTTGTTTTTTATGGTGCGTGTTGCCATAATGGCCGGCACATTACAGCCAAATCCCATAATGAGCGGGATAAAAGATTTTCCGTGCAGTCCGATTTGGTGCATTAATTTGTCCATGATAAAAGCAACCCTGGCCATGTAACCCGTATTTTCCATAAAGGAAATGAACAAGAACAGGATGATGATATTGGGCAGAAAAACGATAACTCCTCCGACCCCGGCAATGACACCATCCACGAGTAAGTTTTGCATCCAGTTGTCGGGCATGACAGAGGAAATAAAATTGCCAAGCAGGACAACGCCATTTTCAATCCATTCCATTGGATAAGCACCTAATTTGAATGTGGTTTGAAACATCACCCAAAGAAAAAGTAAGAACAAAGGAAATCCAAAATATTTATGGGTGAGCCAATGATCAATTTTATCAGTACGGTCTTCCTGATTGGTTTCTTTTTTTGCAGGCTTGTATGTTTCTTTCAGTGCCCCCGAGATCATTCCGTAACGGGCATCTGTGATCAGGGTTTCAGTGTCTTCTTTGTGAAGATTCTCTATCCTCGATGTTTCTTTTTCTGTAAGTGATATGATCGCTTCATAATTTGGCAGTTGTTTTAAGTCTTTATGGATTTCTTCATCTTTTTCAAGTAATTTAACGGCATAGAACCTTGAGGAGTACATGTCTGTTGCTGATTTGTTTTCCCAGATCAATTCCTGTATTTTTTTAATCGCTATTTCAGGTTCTTTTCCGTAATTGATATGTACATGGCGGTAGGTGTTGTCATTGTCCTCATAAACTTCAATGATTTTATTAAAAAGAGGTTTTATTCCTTTCCCTTTTGCTGCAACTGTCGGAATAACAGGTATCCCTATGAGTTTGCCCAGAAAATCGTAATCTAAAACATCCCCCTTTTTTATTAGTTCATCGTACATATTCAAAGCAATTACCACTTTTATGTCCATGTCAATGAGCTGGGTTGTGAGAAAAAGGTTTCTTTCTAAGTTGCTTGCATCGACCACATTGACGACAACATCGGGAAAAGTTTTGAAAACATGTGTTCTCACATACAATTCTTCAGGAGAATATGCAGACAAAGAGTAAGTACCGGGAAGATCTGTTATGTTAAATTTATAGCCACTGTGCTTAAAATGTGCATGTTTCAGGTCAACAGTAACACCTGCATAATTTCCGACATGCTCTTTTGCACCTGAAGCAAAATTGAAAAGAGTTGTTTTTCCTGAATTAGGATTTCCTACGAAAGCAACATCAATGATTTTCCCCTTTACATGAGCTGTTCTGCGTAGAATTTCATCGGCAAAAAAACCTTTGTATTCCTCGATATTCACAAATTCTTTTGCATCATCTTCTGTTACTGTTTCTATGAGTTTGGCTTCACTCCTTCGTAGTGAAATAAAATAATCTAATATTTTGTATTCCACAGGATCTTGTAAAGGGGCATTTTTTATTACGGTCACTTTTTTTCCTCTAACAAACCCCATGTCTGTTATTCTTTTTCGGAAAGCGCCTCGCCCTTTCACTTTGGTAATTACACCACGTTCCCCGGTTTTTAGTTCATCTAATGTCATCCCTAAATAATATAAGTTGGCGAAATTAATTATAATATTTTTGCTATCTATCCCTATAAATAGGTATTTTTGAAGTGAACAAAGTTTATTGCAAATTTGACAGGCATAAAATGATGAACAGATATGCACGCTATATCATTATTGCTGTTACAGCAGCTTTCTTCTTGTTTTTGCTTTGGTATTTCAAGCATATTGTGGGATATATTCTCATTGCTTATATATTTTCATTGATCGGTTTTCCCATAGTATATTACATGGGCAAACTAAAAATCAAGGGCTGGATACTTCCCAAATGGTTGCGGGCACTTGTTGCACTGCTTACGATATGGCTTGTGGTCTTTATGTTTTTCAGGGTGTTTACTCCGCTTATTATCAATCAGGTAGAAACGTTAAGCAAGATTGATTATCAGACATATATTGAACAATTCAGGGAGCCTTTGGATAAGGTGGATGCATTTATTTCTCAATTTATGGTTGAAAAGGAAAGTTTTTCTGTGGAAACTGTTCTTACCCAAAAAGTTTTGGATCAGGTGAACACAGAAAATGTTCAAAAGCTTTTCAGTTATGTAGCCAGTTTTGTCGGAAATGTATTAATTGCCATTTTGGCAATATCTTTTATTGCATTTTTCTTCTTGAAGGATGAAGAACTTTTTACACAAGGCGTTTTACTTTTTATTAGTGATAAAAATGTGGCAAAAGTAAAACGCATACTGGGTTCCGTTAAACACTTACTGGCAAGATATTTTATTGGTGTGTTGCTGCAAATATCGGGAATCATTTGCCTTTTGACAATCGGGTTGACATTGGTGGGAATTCCGTTTAAACAAAGCCTGGTGCTTGGACTCTTTATGGGGGTAATCAATGTAATTCCTTACATAGGTCCGTTTATCGGCATTTTATTCGGACTTGTTACGATCTTTATTTCGCATTTGCATCTTGGATTTGCTCCGGAACTGGGATGGCTGATGTTTTGGTCTTATCTTGTTTTTCAGGCAGCTCAGCTTATAGATAATTTGGTTTTTCAGCCGTACATCTTTTCGAGTAGTGTAAAAGCCCATCCGCTTGAGATATTTCTTGTGATTTTGATTGCTGCAAGTTTTGCAGGTATTCTTGGGATGATTTTGGCAATTCCCCTGTACACGATTTTAAGAGTTATCTCAAAAGAATTTTTTAGCGAGTTTAAACTGGTACAAAAAATCACGGAAAAACTTTAGACTTCGCTTGTAAATATGTATTTTTACTGAGAAATGGCTTGGACTCATGAGAAAAATTTTATTTGTATGTATATGCTTTCTTCCGCTTGTAGTAATATTACAGGGACAGTATATTGTAGAAAATTCAGGTTTTATACAAGCTGATTCGCTTACAGGGTGTGATTCTATGGAAGTCAATTTTAGTTTTCCTGTAAAGCCATATACAAATTTATTATGGAATTTTGGTAATGGAGAGTCTTCCTCTGGCACAAATCCAACAATACAATATGATGCGCCCGGAGATTATACGGTAACTCTTTTGATTGATGGGGATACATTGTATAGAGAGATTGACTTTATCAGGATAAGAACCACGCCTGACGCATCTTTTACAAACAATGATACGGCTTTAATGGGATCCCTGACTTTACAATTTGTTGTGCAAAATCCTCCCTCGCCAATGCTCTCCGGATATTCTGTGTTATGGGATTTTGGGGATGGAAGTGTTGTCAATGTTGAAGATGAGGTGTTTATTGATCATGCTTATGCGGTAGAGGATACTTATGTTGTAAAATCTCATGTTTCAAATCTGATTTGTGAAAGTCAATACAGTGACACAATTACTGTTGGAAATGTGTTTGATATCCCCAATGTTTTTACGCCCAATGATGATGGCATTAACGATCTTTTTATGGTAAACTCTAACGGGATTGATGACATTACCCTGGAAATTTTCAACCGTTGGGGATCTCCTGTTTTTAAGAGAACTGCCAAAACCGTTTTCTGGGATGGGCATGATGCTACCGGAAAAGCTTGTCAACCCGGCGTCTATTATTATATTGTTTATTCCTCTAATGGACAGGATAAACAAGAAGGATTCGTTCATCTTTACAGATGATTTTCTATATCACAGATCAGCTTTA
>CAYSRH010000193.1:0-4602 GCA_964433245.1 uncultured Bacteroidales bacterium
TTTTTCCTGATTGAGAAGTAAAATTAAAAAGAACGAACTCTTTCTTGTCAGGATGACCCAAAGTTATCTGTTTTGATGTTAGATTCCCATATCTCGGGTACTTGATGAAAAATTGGCAATCCGCCTATGGGCTCTGAATTTTGATTAAACAAAATTTGTTTTTTTATTTAAATTCCCACTTGCCAATTTTTAAACCCTCTACAAAGCCTCCGCTTCTCTTTTTGCGCTGGCAACGACCTGGTCGGCTCTACGATCCGCCTCTTTGATGATGCCGTCAGCTTTCTTGTCAGCCTCATCCAGCAACCTTTTAGCGGCAGTTTCTGCAGCTCTTTTTGTAATAGGATTCGTTGCTTCATTCACGAGTTTATCTGCCTGTAGTCTTGCTTCCCTTTTAGCTTCTGCGGCAGCATCACGTCCTGCCTGTCGAATCCGGGCAGCCTCAGCTTCCGCATTACGCATGATTCTTTCTGCTTCCTGTGTTGCACGTTCACGTGTTTCGTCCACCACGGCACGCACTTCCTTTTCTACGCGTTCACGTGCCTGCTCTTTCAATGCTCCGGCTGTTCCGATACTCTTTATCTGCACGCCCACTTCAGGAGAAGTAACAGTTCCTCCAACCTTAACAGCTACATCCACCTCACTCAAATCTGCAGGTGCCACGCTCAAGCCCAATCCCTTTCCGAGGTCACTGATAGCTCCGGCAGCAGCAGCACCTAACTTATCACTCTTTAATGTCATATCCATGGTATAATCCATTGTCAGATCAATCCCCTGACTACCATAAATTGTAGCAGGCATCCCATTGATCGCTGTTGTAAAAGGCTCCATTTCAACACGTCCATTGCTGATTATAAAGCTAATCAATGCACTGCCTATGTTGAGGGTTTTGAACTCTTCTGTTTTTAATACTTCCCCCAGTTTGACGAAGGTTTCAGAACCATGTACTTTTGCCTGAGACAAGCGCAGCACCCCTTCTCCTGACAAAGACTCATAAACAACATCCAATGCAGGCGTGAGCTGCGTCGAAAAAGTAAAATTCATAGAAAATGCACCCTCTGTATTACTTGCAATAGGGGCAAATGTTTGCACCATATCCATCGCTTCTACTGCTGCCTGTATATCAAAATTATTGATAGCGAGCGACAAATCAGCAAAAGGCTCCATCGGCTGCCTTGTATCAAAGGAGCCCGACATCAACATATCGCCTTCCAGCATCTTCATGGTAACATCCTGCATATACAGTAAGCCATCTTCTACCCTGATCAAACCTTTCAGGTCTGTAATCTCAATTTCATCATACAACACTTTGTCCATGCCGGCATCCAATACAAAATGAATATTGGATGGTACCTCAAGGGGCTCAACTTCGGTAGTATCGGTATTTTCCTCTATCGTCGGCTCCTCTTCATCCATTTCGCTTTCCTCATACTCGGGAATCAATTCATTCAAGTCAAAAAACGATGAGCGGAATGAGAGTTGTCCAAGCAGGGTATCTTCACGTAAAGCGTAGGGAATAAAGTTCTCAAGTCGTCCTGTAAGCAGAAAATCGCTTTTCCCCATAGTGCCTTTGAGTACTTCTAAATTAACAAAACGCGGTGTGAAAAGCATTTTCATGTCTTCAATTTCTACCACATAGGGCAGGGCTGCATCAGTGTAAAGAAAGTTCCTCAATTGAAAAGTGCCTTGTGCATTAAAATCTTCATACTGTTCATTCTCTATAGCAGACATACGTCCCATCCAGCTTAAATTAGCCATCATAACACCAGACATATCCGTATCCTCTATAATGATAACATCTTTCAAGGTGGACAGGTCAACTTGTGCGTCTAAGGTGCCTGAAAACTGCATATCCGATTCGGGTGTTCTTACCCCAAGGGTAAAATCAATGGGATTGCCTCCGAGGTTTATGGAAAAACGACTTATATCAAGACTTGTACTATCTGGAAAATCTCCGGCATACAACAAATCCATATCCACAAAAATTAAAGATGCCGGCTTAGGAAGATCAGGATATTGAAATCCGGCATCCTGCACCTGTAGCTTCATCCCAATACGCGGTAAAATATCGTCCTTGACACGCCCCTTCGCATAACCAACCAGTGACAGGTTCCCATAGGCTTCAAGTCCCTCAAAATCTTGTGTGTAAATTGCCGGCACCAAAGACAGCAAAGTCTTAAAATCAGCTTTCTGAGTCGAAAAGAGCAAGTCGGTTCGTATTTCATCCTCATCCATCTCCACTACCCCTGTTATTCCCAAAAGCAACTCATTGAGAAAAAAAGTGTTTTCTTTCAATGTGTATTTTTCGTTAACCATGTCAGCTTCCAATTCAGCAGTAAATCCGGTGTGTGTTTCTGATAAGTAAGGAATACCTTCCATTACCACCGTCAGGGCAGCAATATCCATGTCCAATAACAAAGTGGTCATATCCTCAGAAAAATTACCCGATAATTTTAGATTAAAATCCTCCAGACTTGCCTGCATGTCAAGGTCGCTGTCAATATAGCTGATTCGGGCATTGCGAATTTCAAAGTTTCGCAACTGCAGGGAACCTGAAGTTTCCGTTTCTTCAAGCGCTGTCGTATCACCAAGCACAGGTTCTTCTTCTGTGGCAGGATCATAGCTTGTATCAGCAAGGGCAATGTCCCAGTTGGCGATTCCCTCCTCCAGCACAATAGCATTCACATAGGGGCGGTTGAGAATAATCTCCTTCACAACAAGCTCTTTCTTTGTAATCACCTTGATGGGGTCAGCCACGAGATGAAACTGATCCAGGTATAACAAGGTATCCTGCTCAAATTCCCCAATGCCGACAACAGAAAGTTCATTAAGCGTTACGGACAGGTTAGGGAAACTACGAAAAAATGACAAAGAAAGGTCTGCAAATTCCACCTTCGCATTGACATTTTCGTTGATTTGTTGTTTGACAAAGCGCATGATGTCAGCCTTGAAAAACAAAGGGATGGTTAGCATCAGTACTAACAAGAATAGGATTATACCCGAAAAAATCTTTAGTGCTGTGTTCATATTTTTAAAGTGTATTATTGTTTTTAAACTTACATAATGTGTTATGTCAAATATAAATATAAATTATTACATTTGCTCTTACGATTTGCTAAAAATATACACAAATTATAGAAACATGCAAAAAATCATTGTGCTGGCATTCTTAGGATTCGTCTTCCTGTCTTATTCCTGTCAGCAACAAGCAGCCTCTTTACTTGTAGAGGCAGAAGGATTCAATAACAGGGGAGGCTGGGTTGTTGACCCACAATTTGTAGAGCAAATGGGGTCTCCTTACCTGTTGGCACATGGCATGGGTACACCTGTAGAAAACGCCAGCACAAACGTTTCTTTTGAAGAAACCGGCACCTATCATGTGTGGGTACGCACCATTGACTGGGCACCCGGAGACTGGGAAGCGCCCGGACGCTTTCACCTGCTCATAAACGGAGAGAGGGTAGGCAATGAACTGGGCACCAATCGCGGATGGAGTTGGGATTACATAGGACAAGTTGTTATCGAAGAAAAAAACAACACCCTTGCATTGGAGGATCTTACGGGTTTTGCAGGACGATGTGATGCCATCTATTTCTCCACAAGAAAGAAAACCCCACCCAAGAATGCAAAACAACTTGCCGCATGGCGTAACGACTACCACGCCAAGCAAACGCCTGAAATGGAAACGCACAACTTCGATCTGGTCGTGGTGGGCGGAGGTATTGCCGGATGTGCCACAGCCATTGCTGCTGCAGAACAGGGACTTGATGTGGTCATCGTTCATGACCGACCTGTATTAGGAGGCAATGCCAGCGCTGAAATACGTGTACACACCGAGGGCATCAACTGGAAATACGACAGAATTGTCAAGATGCTGAACACTGTGCACTGGCCTAATGGCTCCCCTGAAGCGAAGTTAGACGATGAAAAAAGGCGTCGCTACATGGAACAATATGACAACATTACCATTTTCTATAATTGGCGGGCTTTTGATGCTTTTACACAAGACAACACCATTCAATATGTGGATGCCCGGCATACTGCAACGAATGAACAAAAAAGATTTTACGCTCCTGTTTTTGCTGATTGCACAGGCGATGGATGGATAGGTTACTGGGCAGGAGCAGACTACATGTATGGCAGAGAAGCGAAAGATGAGTACAAGGAAGGAATCGATGCATTTGGAGGACATTTTTACGCTCATTTTAATCATCAATTTTTAGCAGAAAATTGGGCGAATCACCAAGACCTTTGGGCTCCACAAGAGGCAGACAATCGCGTTATGGGATCTTCTGTTCTTTGGCGTTCCTATGTTGGTGACACCCTATCCTCATTCCCTGAAGTTCCCTGGGCTATGGATGTTGCCGGGAATCATAGTGGTGTCAATGGAGAATGGTACTGGGAGTTCACCTCTGACGAGTTACACCAGATTGATGATGGGGAAGCCATTCGAGACTACCTGTTTAAAGCCATTTACGGTTCCTTCTATAACGCAAAACAAGAAGAAGAATACAGTCACCACACATTGGAATGGGTATCTTACCTATTGGGGAAAAGAGAATCCAGAAGACTTGTCGGGGACTATATTTATTCATTCCAGGATGT
>CAYSRH010000194.1:0-4600 GCA_964433245.1 uncultured Bacteroidales bacterium
ATCATATAGAGGATGTATTCCTGCTGCTTTTTTTAAGCCTATCTGTGCCAGTCGGATATCTGCAAACAATTGAATATAATCAGACTGCGCCTCATACCAGGCTGTTTGTTTTTTAAGTAATTCATTATGCTTTATCATTCCCTGTTGATAATTGGAACGTGCATTTTGCAAATTAACAGAAGCCAATTCTTTTTCCAATAAAGCCACCTGCCATTCCTGCACCAACTCCCTGTAACGAAACAGGTGTTTGTTAACTTCCAAAACGATTTTATCTTCCGTATCTTTTAAATTTTCCTCTCCTGCTTTTTGCATATACTGCATTGCACGCATCGTATAAACCCTTTCTCCCCAGTCAAGAAGAGGAAAAGAAATTGTAAATCCTATGTTCCAGTTGGAACCAAACTGATCCTGAAAACCATTAAAAACATCCGGATTCATAAAATAATAATTAGAAGATATGCCTATTTCCGGAAGGTAACGTTTCCTTGCCATTTCATAACCGGAAGCAGCAATCTCGACCTGTTGTTGGATCATCCCAAGTTCGGGTCGCAATTGTTGAGAGGAATTCACCAATACAAGACTATCCATAACGATAAAATCATTTGATATAGTGTCAGAAAGCTTAGTTTCAACAGACATATCCATTCCTATCAGTTGATTCATCATCATCCTCGCTAACTTTAAATTATTCTGTGCCTGTAGCTGTTGAAATACTGCCCCGGCTTGTTTTTTTTTCACCTCAAGTAATTCAGCATAGGGAACTATTTCACTATGATAATAACGTGTCACATCCTTTAATAAGGTATCCATCAATTGCCTGTTTTGTTCAGCCAATCGCATTTTTTCTTCCAATGCAATGGTCAGCCAGTAATAATGTTCAACCTCCAACAAAACCTCAAACTCCCGGAGTTTTTTCTTCGATTTTTGATGTTCTGCAGTCGCTTGTGCTACCTGATTGGCATGGCGGATCTTGCCTGCACGATAAACAGGTTGATACAAACCTATATTTAATATATATAAGTCCTTGGTGTTCAACGACAACATATCCTCAGGTATAAATGCATGGTTTTTAAATATATAACCACCAGTAAGGTCCGAATAAGGATAATCGCCGGATGCATCTTCCACAGGAAAATGGATCCCTCCAAATTCTTCAGTCACAAATGTTTCAGATAGCAGTTCATTATTTGCCGGATCCATCCAGAACGATTCATCAGCCAACTGCCCATCCTGCATTGCTTCATAAGGAATTACGGGAATCAACAGATCTTCTGATAGTAAACGAATGTTTTTTTGATTTCGAATATAAGAGCCGGAAACATCAATCTTAGGGAGATAAAGTGTAAATGTTGCTTTTTTCAATTCTTCATATGCCTTCAGATAATAATCTTCGGCACTGATTGATCCATGATTCTCTAATGCCAGGGAAAAACAGGAATCCAAAGAAACACCATGCTCCTGTGCAGGTAAAGCCTGATTGATCATGAACAGGCAAACAAACAAGTATATTAAGTTAACGCGCATTATGGTCTTTTTTATCCAATACCAATCCATACAAAAGAATATCAAGAAGTTCGTCAACACGTTTTTCCAATTCATCCATAGCGATCATTTTACTGACAAAAACAGACAATTCGAATCCCTTTATGATCGTCAACATGGCTTTGGCAGCAAATGTTTTATCAGAAAGCCTGAAAACACCGTTTTGAATCCCTTCATCCGCAATCTGACCTATCAATTCTTCTTCTTCCTTATCAAAACGCTGGCGAACTTTTTCCAGTGTCGAATAATGGGATTCTATATTGCGCATGATAAAATCATAATAATTTCCGAAGCCTGATAAAAATTCGAGTCTTAGAAGTATATATCCTCTCAGCTTTTCATGTGGAGGTATTTTTGTTACAATAATCTCATTTATTATTTTCTCCCTGAAAGTCGCGGCTTCTTTCTCAAGTACAGCCTGAAAAATTTCTTCTTTACTTCTGAAATAATAATATAAAGTACTTTTCTTTTTTCCGATGGCCATTGCAATATCTTCCATTGTTGTTTTGGAAAATCCAAAACGATTAAAAACATGAGCAGACACATCAATGAGATTATCTTTAAATGCTTTTCTACTTATCTTCATATATTAAACCTTAATATAATTTTTCGACCATTTTGGTAGAATGGTCCAAATATATGTATAAACATCAAAAGAACAAGTGTTTTTTTATTTTTCTTATAATGGAAGTGTAAAAAGATCTACTATCGAAAAAAATCCGCAATAACATCCCTCAACTGACCTTTCGATATTGGTTTTGCGATATAGGCATCGCAGCCAGACTGGCGGGCTTTGCTCTCATCATCCGACAAAGCATATGCTGTTTGGGCTATCACAGGCAGACCGGGCTTTTTCTTTTTGATTTCAGTAGTTGCTTCATATCCGTTCATCACAGGCATTTTCATGTCCATTAATACCAATTTGATACGATCATTAGAGAGACAAGCATCCACGGCTTCTTTACCATTTTTCACCCGGATGAAATCATAATGAAGTATCTTCAGTAATTCCGAAAGATAGAGGTAATTGGCTTCATCGTCTTCTGCCAACAAAATAAGTCCCGAAGAAATATTAGATTTTTCAACCATGTTTTCCTGCGTATTTAAAAACTGATTTCCATCATACTTTCCTTTTCTTAAAGGCAGTGTAAAGAAAAAAACAGATCCTTCCCCTGGTTTGGAATCAAGCCGCATCTTTCCTTCAAGCATCTTAACATATGCATTTGCAATAGCAAGTCCCAAACCGGATCCTCCCTGTTTGATGGCATAATCATTTTCAATACGGCTGAACCGGTCAAAGATAGCAGAATGATACTTCGAATCTATCCCTATGCCTGTATCCTTTACGAAGAATTGTATAACGTCTTTTTTTAAGGTAAATCCAAAAACAACCTCTCCTTTTTCTGTATATTTGATTGCATTGGTAATCAGATTACTTAATATCTGCAGCAGTTTCACTTCATCAGAAAAAAATTTCATTTCTTTTCTTTCCTTGCTACAAACCAGCTTGATCTTTTTTTCTTCAGGAATTGTAATTTCTATTGTTTTTTGCAAATCATCCAACATCTGACAAACATCTACTTCATCATAAGATGGCGATGCCTGACCTGTTTCAATCTTTGATATTTCAATTATATCGGTAATAACAGAAAGCAGATGATTCCCACTTTTGTATATCACATCGAGATATTGATCCCTTGTTTTTTTATCAAGGTCTGAAATTTTGAGAAGTCTGGCAAATCCGACAATTCCATTCATAGGAGTACGTATCTCATGAGAAAGGTTGGCCAGAAATGAAGATTTCAACCGGTCACTCTCCTCTGCTTTCTCTTTGGCGATTTGTAACTCCTGATTTATTTGCTGGTATTCTTCGTTTTGTGCTTCCAGCTCTTCATTTGTTTCTTTTAGTATGACTTCATCTCTTTTTCTGTCTGTGATGTCGGCCACAACAACAGCAAACTGTCCGGGAGACGGGCTATAGGCTATGGTCTCATAGTGCCTGCCCAATTCAGAAACATAGTTATCATATTGTATTGTTTCTCCGGTTTGTGCTACTTTTCCAAACACATCAATCCATTCTCTCTCCAGGTTTGGCAACATCTCCAGCACAGTTTTTCCTATTGTTGTTTCTCTTTTAAACCCCACAAGTTTTTCATAGGCAGGGTTTATATCAAGGAAACGGTAGTTAATAACTTTTCCTGATGCATCACAGATGACTTCGTGCAGGGCAAGCCCCAATTGCATATTGTTTACAAGCAGCCTGAATTTCTTTTCACTCTCTTTCAAAATATCATAAGACTCCCGGAGCTCCTCGTTCAAAGACTGATATTCTTCGCTCTGAGCCTCTATTTCCTCATTCATTTCCTGTAATTCAAGCTGATTTTTTTTCTGATCAGTAATATCTTGTAAAACATGTGTAGCAAACTGAAAGGTACCGTCATCGCCATATATGGGAGTACATGTAGCAAGAAATGTTTTTTCAAAAAGGTCAAGTTCTACCCCAATGGGCAGTTTGGCTTTGGTCTCTTTAATGCATTTTATCGGACAAGTGTGCATACGGCAATTATGCTTATTACCAAAAAGCATCGTATAACAATATGTGTCCAAGACATCTTTACGGTGTTTATCAAAAATAGAAAGTGCAGCATCATTCACAGCAATGATCTTGTAATCAATGTCAATCAAAAGGGCAGAATTTATTGCATATTTGTAAATTTTCTCCCAACTACTTATTAAAACAGCCGATTTCAATGACATCCTGAAGAATTTTAATTAAATAAGCACTGCAATTTACTGAAAACAATTCAACTATGCAAATATTTAATGATATTGATAATATGATATGTGAGTACTGCTCTATTTTACGTTTAATCTATAGAAAAGGTTCTTTGCATAAATGTCTGTGGAGGTTCAGTAACCGGTAATTTTCATGAAAAGATTTTGAAGTTCAAGGTACATATTAACGGTATGATGCCACTCAACCTAAACGAATTATATTGACAGGTTTTCCTGCTGAATCTCTTAATATCCTATAGCAGGGTATAGTCCAGGCTTACCC
>CAYSRH010000195.1:0-4539 GCA_964433245.1 uncultured Bacteroidales bacterium
TAGTTTTCGATGACAAATGAAGTAATAGTTTATGTGTGTGCCGGTGATGGTCATTGTTATTTATGTATTAGCCTCTCATAATCAATATAGGTAAGATTAATAAATCAGTGAATAAGAAATTCTTATCGGTATACCTAAGTGTTTAAATTAGATAATAAATTTCAAATCCAGTGGGTTTTTATTGACTTTAAGAAAATAATTTATTTTACAATTCTAAAAAGATATCATCATCGGGTAATCTTATTCCTTTTTCTAAACTGTAAAATTCTTCACGAATTACCAATATGTACTTTTCATCGTCACCAACCATGATCTTAATGGAGTCGAGTATATGCTTTTTATTGAATTTCTCGATTAAATAAACAGGTATTTCAATCGCAACATTTAATTTCCATGACTGGAATTCTAAATAATTTTTAAAATAAAATGATCCTGGTTTTTCAACAAAAACAGCATCCTGTGCTCCGATATTTCTGCTTTTCCACTGATTTGTATCCGTATCATCTTCCGTTGCTTTTTGCATAGGATTGATTAACCAATTGCATCGGAAACTATCTTTTAATTTTCTGGCATTATCTTGAGCCATTGCAGAAAACACTTGATTATCTGGGTAAATTTGATTCAGCATGTATACTAGTTTACTGGCATTGTATTTTTTCAATTCAAGGACTTCTTGTGTTTTTGTAAAGGCATCAACAGGAATCCATCTTTTTTCTTTTCTATTATATTCACCATAAGGGGCAGGATAAATGTAACCTTCTTTTTTTGGAATTAATACATATAAATCTCCAACTTTTTCTTTATCGAACCTGCATAAACGACCTCCCCTTTGGGTAAGCCTATCAATCGGACACAATTCGCTAACCATAACATCTGCACTAATATTGATACTCATTTCACCAATTTGTGTTAGTATAGCAATTCCTCTGGCTGTTCCTCTATCCCAAGCATTTCTACCAAGTTGTTCAATAAGTATCTCTTCCTTCTTTTTCTTATCAGGTTCAGTAAATCGGCTATGGTATACGGTAGTTTCAATATCTTGATTTTTGAAATAATCATAAAATTCCATAGCTCTATCAACAGTATTCGCATAAATAATTGCAGCACCAGCTTCAATACATTTTTCGAATATTGATTTTAATTCCTGAACTGAAGAATATGATTCAATTGCTTTAATGGCAAACCTATTTCTTTCATAATCTGATGTATCTTCAATTATACTTTTGGCTGGATAACCTATTCTTTGATAATCAGTCAATATACTTTCTGGCAATGATGCACTCATTAATAAAACAGGAACATCCCATTCTTTCAAAGCTTCTATAAGAACAAGAATATTCGCTTGCGTAAAATCATCATAAAAATCTGCCTCGTCAATTACCAAACAGGCATTTGCCAAATTAAATGTAATCTGATGGTGATCTTCCCTTGTAAGTGTCAATGCCATCATTAAATGGTCAATAGTACAAACCGTAACTGGTGTCTGCAAAAGACGGGCAAACTCATGAAATTTATTAGAATCCTTGCGACTTATTTCCTTTTTCTCTATGCTTTCCTGATATTTCGAAAACCAGGCACTGGAATGATATAAGCCTGTATCAGATAGCGATTCTGTTACATTAATTGCTAACGCATTTGAGGTAAAACGAGTAGGCATGGCAATAACCAGCCTATCAGCTCTATTATGTTTAATTTGCAACTGTGCCCATAACAGGGAAGCATCCGTTTTTCCAGCACCTGTTGGGGCACGGACAAGCAACAATTTGTCATCCCAATACCTTTGAATAAGCTCCTGAACACTTGTTTTTGTTTTCCATGGAAATTCATATTCAAATTTCTTTAATGGAGGTACAAAATCTCCTCCTTCTAAAGCACTGGCCCTTCTATCTGCAGATTGAAGTAAACCACGTGGACCAGCAATCTCATATTGCTTTTTTAATGCATCATAAAAAGTTAAATCAGTTATAGCCGAACTTTCTTTACGAAAATGTTTCCATAAATCGCCATATCCTTCATTTTGCCATCGCTCCTCAAATTCCACGGACAGTTTTGAATGGTGGGATACTATTGCTGCTTCAATAGCCAATGGATTCTGTCTGTGAAATACTTGCTTCAAGGACTCAATTTCATGCCTTATTCCTGCAACTCGGAGATTTTGACCTGCTTTGTCTCCAACATCACGTTCATAATCTTGAGTTGTCCCGCCATTTTTCTTTTGCCATCCTATAAAAGTTTCATAATCTTTCCGGCAGGCAGTTTGCCACTTGTCAGATGCTTTCCCTAAATCGTGGTATTCAATTGCTTTTTCAAGCCGAACAGAAAGCGATTTCCCAATCCGCTTCTGATATTTTGAAAACACGAAAGGGTGTATGGCTTCAATTTTTTTGGCCTCAGACATTACATTAGTAACATGATCTTCTAATGTAATGCCTGTTGGTTTTGCCAGTATTTTTGTTTTACTATTCACGTCCAAAAGCTTCTGCAAATGTTTTTACCTCTTCATTCTGGGCAGGATCGAAAAGTTCATTGTCTTCTAAATATTTCAAGGCTTCATTATATGCCATCTGTACACTTTTTTCTGTTTTATCATCACCAATGAAATACTTAGCCCCTTTTGCATCTAATTCTGCCAGTATGTTTTTTTGTTCTTGTTCTTCAGCTACAAAATACCGGCTCGCTTTCCTGCCAAGCAATGGGTCGAATACAATAAGCACTTTTTGTGGTTCCCCACTTACGGCATTTCGTGCCTGACTTGCATAGTCATTCATATAGCGTGTACCATTAATATACAAGCGTGCCCGTCTTTTTCGTTCTCCATTATCTGCATGTTTAAAATATCTTGTGCCAATATTAAATCCTCCTTCATACTTGAAGGCTTTTGATATACTCAAAGCGCTAACATCTAAAAAGAAATTCATGTGCATTAAATCATATTCACTAAATTCTTTTGTTGCAAGAGCTTGATCCCTTGAATCATCAGCCTGATCAATTTTAATTCTAATCAATAAATCCCTACCAACATCACTTTTATCAATTGCAATTGCAGGAGTAACAGATAATGGGGCTGTCCTTCTTCCTGAATAATCACCTTTTGATGGGTGCATAAACCCACCCATATCTGCACGCAAATCTTTTTCTATTAAATTGCTAATACCATCACCATTCGAAACAAATGTTGCTCCTTTGTTTTCATCTACCTCATTCAGCTTATTGATTGCCGAAAATAATACATGACGTTGCATTTGTCCTGAAACATACACTCGCCCATCTGGTCTTCTCTTTATCGAAGAAGCATTCCCTAATAATTTTTCACCCCCATTAGCTATGTGATTTTCAAACGGAGCTAATACCGATACTAATATTCCTTTAATATTCATGATTGTTAACGTTTTAAATTATAAGTCTTTATTACTACCTATTTCTTCTTCACTTATAGTTATGTTATCCTTCGTTTTTGATTCCTTTGCTTCTTTGGCATTTTTTAATCGACTGAAAGCTATTATCATATTCTTAGCTTGCTCTAGTTTTAATTCTCCACTGATAGTTTTCTCCATGAACAAATCAGTTTCTTGAGGTACATCCATACCGGATAATCTCCCAGCTCGGGTTATTACCTGAGCAATTAGCGCATCACCTGATTTTGCTGAAAATGCAGCACTTTCAAGTTCAATGAGTACTTTAGCTTTTTGTTCTCTAAGCTTCTCCCAATAATTAGAAGAACCTTCTTTAATTTCTGCTTTTGCCGTTAAATAAGCCACAAGATTTAGCCACTTACCTAACTGGCGAGCCGATTTTACAATTTCAATGTCAATCTTTTCCATTTTGATAAAATATGTATTAAATAATATTTCGACTTGATGTGGGTATTCAGCCCGGAATGCTAAAAAGTCTTTAAAAGCAGCGCGGTTAAATAGTTGTAGGAATCGGGCTGTAAATAGGTCGAATTTTTGGTATTCTGTATTATTGTAATCCCTGCGAGATTGGTTGTACAACTTTGAATAATAGATGCTATCTACAATTTGCCTGAGATTTCCTTGTTTTGCTAGTTCAATTACGTGATGATTATACGTAAAGGAATTGGCATCACCATATTTCACTAGATAAATAGGTGCATTTTTAAGACTTTCTAATACACTTAGTGCCCTATGAGAGTATTCAGACTGTTTTGTAAACTCACCAATTGTTGCCAATAATGCTATTCCTCCAAGGGTTGTACTTTTGGGTGGATTGGGAAAATTACCATTGTAAATTTGTGGACGATACGGTTTATCATTATTAACCCGACCAATGAACAGTTCACCAGAACTGGAATGTTGCATCATATCTTTAAAAAGACAAATAAAATCTTTGAGCGCTTTCAAACTTAAATCTGGTATTATTGCATAATTTTTTAAATTATGATAGATGCAAGGCTTATATGGGGTAAGTGTTGAAACCATATTTAAACCAATTTCATCCAGAGAGCATTTGGGCTTTCCTCTTGAAATACCGCCGCTTTGATTAAATGATAAATATTCCCCTGTTAATGGTGCTGCGTTC
>CAYSRH010000196.1:0-4525 GCA_964433245.1 uncultured Bacteroidales bacterium
GCAAGAAGATATTGATAAATTAGCAACAGATCACGAGAAAAAAGAAGAAATAGATGATGATGATGATGATGTTGGAATGGTTATAGAGGAAGCGTATGAGGAAGAAATAATAGAAGACAAAACCCATGCACTGGAGGATTATGACCCAACCCTTGAACTTTCTCACTATAAGCTACCTCCACTATATATACTTGAAAATCATGAAAAAAACAATGAAAAAGTATCGGATGAAGAACTTGTAGAAAATAAAAGATCTATTGTAAAGACATTAGAGAATTATAAGATTAAAATTGACAAAATACTTGCAACTATTGGTCCTACTGTTACTTTATATGAAATAGTACCTGCTCCGGGTATTCGGATATCCAAAATAAAAAATCTGGAAGACGATATCGCCTTAAGCCTTGCGGCCTTGGGGATACGTATCATTGCTCCTATGCCGGGGAAAGGAACCATCGGAATTGAGGTGCCTAATTCCAATCCGCAGATTGTTTCAATGCGTTCCATATTGTCATCAAAGAAATTCACCGAAAGTAAATTTGATCTTGCAGTGGCTATAGGAAAAAATATTTCAAATGAAACTTTTGTTTTTGATCTTGCCAAAATGCCGCATATTTTGGTTGCAGGAGCTACCGGACAGGGTAAGTCAGTGGGATTAAATGCGATTATTACGTCTTTGCTTTATAAAAAACATCCTGCACAATTAAAATTTGTTTTTGTTGATCCGAAAAAAGTTGAATTAAGTATTTATTCAAGAATAGAAAGTCATTTTCTGGCAAAACTTCCGGACGAAGAGGAGGCCATCATTACCGATGTGCAAAAGGTTATTTATACTCTTAATTCTCTTTGTATAGAGATGGATGCCAGGTATGACCTGCTAAAGAAAGCACATGTAAGAAATATAAAGGAATACAATACGAAGTTTATTGCCAGAAAATTAAATCCTGAAAAAGGACATAAATATTTACCTTATATAGTTTTGGTGATTGATGAATTTGCAGACCTGATTGTTACTGCAGGGAAAGAGGTGGAAACGCCTATTGCAAGGCTGGCACAGCTTGCCAGGGCGATTGGCATCCATTTGATCATTGCGACACAAAGACCTTCGGCCAATGTTATTACAGGTATTATTAAAGCAAATTTTCCTGCAAGAATAGCTTTTCGTACCATATCAGCAATAGATTCCCGTACCATTCTTGATAGCCAGGGGGCGAACCAATTGATAGGAAGAGGAGATATGTTAATCTCTATGGGCAGTGAAATGGTGCGTATTCAATGTGCTTTTATTGATACGCCCGAGGTTGATGAACTTGTGGGGTTTATTGCTGATCAGAAGGGTTATCCTTCCCCTTTCTATCTTCCTGAATACAAGGAAGAAGGGAAAGAGGCAAGAGAAGATGCAGATCTTTCGAAAAGAGATGACTTGTTTGAAGATGCCGCCCGTGTCGTTGTTATACACCAACAGGGGTCAACCTCATTGATACAGAGAAAATTTTCAATTGGATATAATCGTGCGGGAAGAATTGTTGATCAGCTTGAAGCTGCACAGATCGTAGGACCTTTTGAAGGATCAAAAGCCAGAAGAGTATTGATCCCCGATGAAATTGCCCTTGATCGTTTATTGGAGAATATTTGATATACAGAATGTGGAATATTAGGAGACAGGAGAAAAAACACAAAGAGAGGGTTATAAAAACATAAGATACAAATAGTTAAATGTTCATTAAATTACAACCATATGAAAATTAAATTTTTATTCGTTTCTTTTTTCTTTTTGGTGATGGGGGCATTTTCACAGGAAGATCCCAAAGCACGTGCCATATTAGATGAAGTTTCGGGTCAGATCAAGTCGTATCATTCTTTTAAGGCATCTTACGAATTTCATTATCATGATATAAAAACCGGAGACGAGTCACTGGATCGCGGAGAAATATTAATAAAGGAGAATAAATATCAGATCAAACAGAATGGTGTTGAAATTTATTATAATGGAACATCTTTATGGACATATACAGCAAGTAAAAACGAATGTACTGTCATTTCGCCAACAACAGAAGGAAGTGGGGGTGTTTTTGATTTCACAAACCCCCGGACACTGTTTTATTTCCATCGTGATGATTTTAAATATAATTATGTTGACAGTGAGGAAATAGAAGGAATTTCATATCATGTAATAGATCTTTATCCGGTTGATTTTTCAAAGTCGGAATATAGCAGAATCAGATTACGTGTGAATAGTGGAACAAATCATATATATACATTAAAGGTTTTTGGGAAGGAAGGCATACACTATTCTTTCACCATCCAAGACATCATAGGTCATATAGACCTTTCTGACGGACAATTTACTTTCAGGGAACAAAAATACCCGAATGTTGAAATTATTGATCTTCGTTTTTAAAATAGTAGTGGAAAGATTTTACACGGGTCTTTATTTGGGATAACTTATTCGACTGTGGTAGATCGTTTTCAGCTTCAACTTAAAAATTTCTTTGATCATGCTGATGTCTTTGAAAGTAATATCAGCATCGTCAAATTGACTTGCATCAACCTGGTAGTCAATAATGTAATCAACAAGTTCATTGAGATCTTTTGCAGAGTATGATGACAAGCTTCTTGATGCAGCTTCAACACTGTCAGCCATCATCATAATAGCCGCTTCTTTTGTTTGTGGCTTGGGACCGGGATAAGAGAACTTTGCAATGTCAATATCTTCATCCGGGTATTTTTTTATGTAGTTTTTGTAGAAATATTGTACAGTTGTGGTGCCATGATGTGTTCTGATAAATTCAATAATCGGATGCGGCAATTTGTGTTTTCTTGCAATTTCAATTCCCTTTTTTACATGTCCGATAATAATTTCAGCACTTTCATCAAATTCAAGATTGTCATGCGGATTGTTTTGTAAATCCTGATTTTCAATGAAAAATGTAGGGTTGTCAGTTTTTCCAATATCATGGTACATTGCTCCTGTACGGACAAGAAGGGAGTTGGCTCCGATTGTACGGGCGGCATCTTCTCCAAGATTAGCAACCTGAAGCGAGTGTTGGAAAGTGCCGGGAGCCATTTCTGCAAGTTTACGTAATAGCAAATTATTGGTATCTGCAAGTTCAATCAATGTGGCATCTGAGAGAAAACCGAATGTTTTTTCAAACAAGTAGATCAATGGCAAGGCAGAAAGAAGCAACATACCGTTTATAGAGAAGGAAAGAAAATTGTGGTAATTGATGTTTGATATATTTCCAACCTGAATAATAGACATCGCAAAATATACAAGGCTGTAAGTAATGATAACCAATATTGCAGAAAAAAAGAAACGCCCTCTTCTGTATTGATTTGTAAGTGATAATATCGCTGTAATACCTGCGGTGAAATTTAGGAACACAAATTCAAAAGGGCTTGGGGCGATAAAGGCCAGAATAAAAATTGTGATCATATGAATAAAAAGAGCCAGGCGGGTATCATAAAAAGTTCGTATAATCATTGGTTGGACAATGATCGGGAAAACATAAAAAGGAACATTGGTAAGATGAAACAGGGCTGAGGTGATAAGGACATTAAACAAAATAAGAAATAATATAAAACTCGTTCGAATAAGACTGTTTAATATGTTATTTCTAAAGCTTCTAAAGAAAAGATAGAGCAACAATAAACTAATGGATACAATAATGGACTGTCCTGCAAAAACCCAGGATTCTGATGAATCTATTTTGCTTTCGTATGCTTTTTTCAAGGAATCCAGTATTAGTTCTTTTTCCTGCGTTACAAGTTCGCCTTTGGAGATGATGCGTTGATTGGCTTGTACCATTCCCCGTGTCATTGAAACTTCCTGCTGTTTACTTTCAAGCACTTTTTTTGTGGTTGTTTCGTCATAGATCAGATTAGGGCTTATAAAGTGATTTAGATTCAACCTGTTGATGATTTCTTTTCTTCGATTTCCTGACAAATCGGCGAGTTGCTGATTGGCCAGCAAAGTTTCAACCAATGCTTTATAAGTTTCTTTTTCTGATTTAACATTACGCAACACAAAATGTTCTCCTTCCTTAACATAAACAGAAAAAAATGCATTTTCTGCAGGATAGGAAAGGATATCTTTCATTCCGACAATGCCTTGTTGGTAGTGTTTTTCAAACTCGTCAACAACAATATTCTTAATAATATCTGAATAGTGTGATTCTTTTGCATGTAAAATTTCCTCCTGTTTGGTTAGAAAGAAGTCTTTGAATTCTTCTGTTTTCTTCGGTCTGACTGTTGTGTCAAATATAAAATAAGGTCTGTGGGATTGAAGTATGCTGTCTGCTTCTTTCTGATATTCGACATGAGGCTTGTAAATTGGAAAATTAAAAGGAGCAATCAGCACTTCATGCATCCAGGGAGAGCCTTTTTGAAATTCCTGTTTAAACGTGCTTTTCCGGGGCAAAAGGTAAATGATCAGGGCTGCAGTGATTATGAAAAGAATAATTTGCAGGATTGTCAGATTGTTTTTCTTTATTTTTTGAAATAAAGCCTTATTTTTTTGCAGGAT
>CAYSRH010000197.1:0-4514 GCA_964433245.1 uncultured Bacteroidales bacterium
GAAAAAAGGGATGACATCATGCAAACGGAAGCATCCGCAAAAGGAGTGGTGTAATTCAATGAAAGATGCACCCAGGTATAATCTGCTCTGATATGCACATCTTCCTTGTCTCTGGTATCAATACGGAAACTTCCATTGATATCCTCCTCTTTTCTGTAAGCGGTAAAAGGCCTTGCTTCATCCGCCTGGATATGTACCCTGTATAATCTCAGCGTAGGATCAAACAATATCTTGCGGACATTCGCCACCGGAGTCCGCAAATTCCGTGAAGCAAAATACCGGAATTCATTGATCCCGGGGAAAACCTGATCCACCTCCCGGTCATATACAAGACGCCGTCCATCAATATGCGAAGGCTTAAAATCAGTCCGACTCGTGTGCCAGTTATAATTTTGTAAAACGACCACACGAAAATCTTCAAAAGCATTGTAATAAGAATAATTTTTTAAATCCACATGGAAAACAAGCGACTGCTCCCTGTCCGGCCAGCTGGTTCCTACCGGACGCTTTACCCTGCCTCCGACAGATACCTCATCCTCTGCTACACAAAAACGACGAATCAACACATCCTGCCGTTCTCCGTTTTTTTCTTCATAAACAACCACAACATAATTACCGGATAAATGCAAAGGAATTTCACTGTTCGGTATCTCCAAGCTGTAATGTCTATACGGAATAATTGTATTAAATGATTGTTGGAAATCATACAAGGGGGCACCAATAATACCATCCGAATAATAGAAAGGATCAATATCCGATTTCTTCCAGTCCCAGGTACAATGAAGAACTTCGTAAAAATACTGCGCATCATCATCCCCAAGATCATCAAACATAAGCTTTACACGCTCGCCGGATCCCATGCGTATCAAAGGAAAAGCATAGGAACTGTTCTCTTTCCCCATGACAACTGTTTTAATTCCTACTTTTTTTGTAGAATTAAAAAAAATTGTATCTTTACCTGACTCGTTAGAATTGGAAACGATACCATAGATATTATTTAAAAAGATAAGAGAAAAACAGAAAAGTAAGATTGTTCTAAAAAGATTTTGCATGTTTTTATTATTAAATTTGCTGCTGAAATGCTTTATTATCATATGTTAAAATCTTGCGACCATGCTTTCGATTTGGCACACATGTTTAATCATAGCTGCGTGTGTGTCTCAATATTTAATTTCAGACATGGTTTGTTTCATCAAAAATAGCATAAACCATTAATTATATGACGAAAATAATCAAAATTAAGAAAGGTTTACATATACCCCTCAAAGGCAAAGCGGAGAAAGTCACAATAAAATACGAACCTGCTGCCACCTATGCTATTAAGCCAACGGAATACAGGGGTCTTCGTCCCAAAATTGTTGCAAAAGAAGGAACTGAAGTTCAGACAGGAAGTGTTCTTTTTTTTGATAAGAACCGTCCGGATGTTAAGTTTACATCACCTGTTAGTGGCACAGTAAAAGAGATAAAAAGAGGAGAAAAAAGGCGTATTCTTGAAGTCATTGTCAAAGCAGATACAGAACAGAAATTTACAGAATTCCCTGTCATTGACGTAAAAAGTGCTTCAAAAGAAGAAATTATACAAATACTATTAGACAGTGGGCTCTGGGCATCTTTAAAACAACGTCCCTTCAATGTGGTTCCTGACCCTTCGAAAAGCCCCAGGGATATTTTTATTTCCTGTTTTGATAAAGCCCCACTGGCTCCTGACCTCGATTTTATGCTACATGGTCATGAGAAGGATTTTGAGAAAGGTCTCGAATGCCTGAGACGGCTGACAGATGGCAATGTTTTTCTTGGCATTAATGCGGATTACAGGGCAGCCAAAATATTTAGTTCGCCCCGGAGAGTTGTCCGGAATGAATTTGAGGGTAAATATCCTGCCAGTAATGTAGGCATACAGATACACCATATCAATCCAATTATTGCCGGAGAAGTTGTATGGACGATCCATCCCCTGCATGTCATATTTATTGGCAGGCTCTTTGAAACCGGGAAACTTGACCTTAGCCGCATGGTCGCCATCACAGGCTCTGAAGTACTCCGTCCGAGATATCACAAAATTATTAGTGGCACCTCCATATCCCACTTAATAGAAGGAAACATACGCGAAGGAAATCATCGCTATATTAGTGGAAACGTATTGACGGGGGAAAAGATCAACGCCGATGGACACCTCGGTTTTTTTGATAACCAGATCACGGTAATACCTGAAGGCGATGATTATGAACTTTTGGGCTGGGCATCTCCCGGATTTTCCAAATTTAGCATTTCCCGTACTTTTTTCTCCTGGCTGACTCCCTGGAGGAAATATCGCATGAACACCAATTACCATGGGGGTGAACGCACATTTGTCTTTGCCGGTGAATACGAAAAGGTACTGCCCATGGACATATACCCCGTGCATCTGCTCAAAGCCATCATCACAAAAAATATTGATCTGATGGAAAATTTGGGTATATATGAAGTGGTTGAAGAAGATCTTGCCATCTGTGAATATGTATGTACCTCAAAAACAGAAGTTCAGCAACTCATAAAAGAAGGAATAGAATTAATGATAAAAGAATTAAACTAGCACATATAGTATGTCCATTCTTAGAAAATACGTTGACCGCATCAAACCTCACTTTGAAGAGGGGGGCAAATTTGAAATGCTTCACTCCACCTTTGATGCATTTGAAACCTTCTTGTTTGTTCCTAAAAAAGTGACAAAGCAGGGCAGTCATATCCGCGATCATATTGACATGAAACGTTCTATGGGAACTGTGTTACTGGCACTCTTGCCAGCACTGCTCTTTGGTATATGGAACGTTGGGTATCAATACTACCTGACCTTAGGAGAAAGCTACGGAAGCACCTTTTTTCTGATGGATGCTTTTCTATACGGATTGGAAAAAGTACTTCCCATCATCATTGTTACCTATGCAACCGGTCTTGCCATAGAATTTCTCTTTGCACAGATACGCAAGCATGAGGTAAATGAGGGCTTTCTGGTCACGGGCATGCTGATCCCACTCATCCTCCCGCCTGACATCCCCCTGTGGATGGTTTCTTTGGCTACGGCTTTTGCTGTTATTATCGGGAAAGAAGTTTTTGGAGGAACGGGGATGAACATTTGGAACCCTGCCTTACTGGCCAGAGCATTTCTGTTTTTTGCTTATCCCCTGTATATGTCGGGAGATAACGTTTGGATTTCCGGCATGCTACATGGTGATGTGATTCCGGATGCTTATTCCGGCGCTACAGTTCTTTCACAAGCAGCATTAGGAGCAACAGAGTATGCCAATGGCAGTGGTAATGCATACGGTCTCATGGATTTCTTTTTGGGCTTAACGCCCGGCTCCATCGGAGAAACCTCGGTAGCAGCCATATTACTTGGTGCTATCATATTATTATATACCGGTATAGGAAGTTGGCGCATTATGCTGTCTGTATTTGCAGGAGGATACCTGATGGCTCTCCTCTTGAATGTATTGGCTGTTAATCCTTTTATGGCCATGCCGGCACACATCCATCTGATGGTTGGAGGATTTGCCTTTGGTGCTGTATTCATGGCTACCGACCCTGTTTCGGGCAGCCAAACCAACATCGGAAAGTGGATTTATGGCTTTTTGATTGGAATACTGGCAATCATCATCAGGGTATTAAACCCGGCATATCCCGAAGGTGTTATGCTGGCTATATTGCTGATGAACACATTTGCTCCGCTGATTGACCACATGATAATTCAGCAAAACATTAAAAGAAGAAAAAATCGTTACAATAAAAAAATCATTAAATCTGTGACCAATGAAAGAGTTCTCTAACGCCTACGTTTTCAAATTCGCTTTAATCATGGTATTTGTCGTTGCGCTCTTATTGTCATTGGCAGCAACACTTCTGCAACCCCTGCAGGAACGAAATGAAATGATAGAAAAACAACGTAATATTTTGGCAGCCATGGATATTGATGTATCCACAAAAGACGCTGCCGAAAAATATAAACAGATCATTCAGGATCAGTTTGTAGTCAATGTAAGCGGAGAACGCATTGAAGGATCAGATCCGCTTGACATCAACCTTCGCCTCGAACTGGCAAAACCTGAAGAAGATATGTTATTGCCTGTTTACATCGGTCATACTTCCCCTGGCGACAAAATTTATATACTGCCTGTTCATGGGAAAGGTCTGTGGGGACCCGTCTGGGGCTACATTGCATTAAAAGAGGACATGAACACTATTTTTGGCGTCTATTTTGATCATGCCAAAGAAACCCCCGGTCTGGGAGCTGAAATAGCAGATGCTCCCTTTCAGGAACGCTTCCGTTTAAAAAAATTGTTTGACGAGGAAGGTGTCTTTCAATCTGTCGCAGTTCAAAAAAGTCATGTGGACGACAGCGACCCACATGCTGTACAAGCCCTTTCCGGTGCCACCATTACCAGTCGTGGTATTGACAACATGCTGTCGGAAAGCTTACACTACTACCTTGCGTTTATAAAAAAAGAACAGACCATGTATGAGATTAATATTGAGACACA
>CAYSRH010000198.1:0-4509 GCA_964433245.1 uncultured Bacteroidales bacterium
TTCAGATTTTCTTTTTTATATTGGAAATTGAAAAAATATATATTAGTTTTACACCTGATTTGATTAGGGTTTTTTTATAAGTAATCACACTTAAATATTTTAATATTTCCGGAAATTATGAGTGAAGCATTAAAACAATTAACAGAGCAGCTTTATAATGAGGGTGTTTCCAAAGCAAAAACAGATGCTCAATCTATCTTATCTGATGCAGATAAAAAGTCAAAAAAAACAATAAAAGAGGCTGAGGACAAAGCAAAAGAGATAATTGAAAAAGCTGAAAAAGAGGCTTCTGACCTGAAGCGTAGAACAGAAAATGAGATTAAACAATCCTTTGCACAAGTGTTAAAAAGTGTGGAAAAAGAAATTACAGATATGATTGTTTTGGATTTTTCCAAAGACGCGGTAAAGAAAAATTTTGATCAGGCTGAATTTGTGAAAGAAATTATTCTTACTGCCATGCATAAGTGGGATGATAAAAACAAAGATATTCAGGTAGAGATCGCCGGGGTGATAGAAAAACATATAGACAAGAATTTTATTGCTTCACTTCAGGACAAAGCAAATAAATCTGTTGAAATAAAAGTTGATCCCGAAATAAAAGCAGGTTTTCGTCTCGGACCGGCTGATGGCTCTTATAAAATCACATTCAGGGAAGAAGATTTTCAGGAATTGATAAAAAAATATCTGAGACCTCAGGTTAGAAAAATTTTGTTTGGTTAAAGAGAAGCTGTAGAGAATATGAAGGAGAAATATCAATGTTTGGTTGCCGGGTTTGCTGAGTTGGATATGGATATGAAGAAGAATCCTTACACAATGGATTCTCTTGTTGATGATATCTATACTCATCTGGATGAAGAAGATATCCCTGTATTTCAACTATTGCAGCTAAGAACAGATATCTATAACATTGCCCGCTACATTGATGAAAATGTAGAAGAAAAAGAAGAAAATACATATTATGAACATGGAGGAACACTTGGTGCCAGACAGTTGGATGAAATTATGCACAGAAAGAATATGCCTGTGCCGGATGTTTTTCCTGTTTCTCACAATGATTTTATTGAATATTGCATTGCTTATTACAAGAATGGCAAAGAGATTGTTCCCGGAAAAACCTGGGAAGATCAGTTTTTGTCAATCTATTTTGAGTTCGCAGGGCAGTTTAATAATGCATTTATAAAAAAGTGGCTTGAATTTGAACAAAACATCAGAAACTTACAAGTTGCAGTTCTTTCGTCCGGAAAAAATTTTGGTTTAGATAAAAAAATTGTGGGAGAGAATGAATTCACACAAGCACTTCAAACTGTTAAGTCCAAAGATTTTGGACTGTCCGGAGAATATGATTATGTTGAGAAAATGCTTGCTGCAATGGATGATGATGACCTTGTGGAACAGGAAAAAGCTATTGACCGCGAGAAATGGAGAAAACTGGATGAGTTTATAACTTTTAATTATTTTTCGCTTGATGTGGTATTGGCTTATTTTGCAAAATACAGTATAGCCCAACGTTGGCTATCAATGGATGAGGAGAAAGGAGAAACTTATTTCGAAGAGGTTTTTAATACACTTCTTCATGCCGATAATATAGTGTCCGAAGATGTTTAATTTCTTCGGTGTTTATTAAATAAACTTTTTAAATTATAGTCAGGTGGGCAAAGAAAATAAAAAAACAACAGGAAAAGTAATAGGAATCGTTGCAAACCTTGTAATTGTTGAGGTGAATGACCCGGTTGCTCAAAATGAGATCTGCTACATTCAGGTTGGAGAAGAAAAACTGATGGCTGAGGTGATCAAAATAGAAGGAAAAAAGGCATACACCCAGGTTTTTGAAAGCACAACGGGCATGCGTGTCGGAGATACCGTTGATTTTGACGGGCATATGTTAGAGGTAACACTTGGTCCCGGGATGCTTAAGAAAAACTATGACGGATTACAGAATGACCTGGATTTAATGGAAGATGTCTTTCTAAAAAGAGGGGAATATACAGACCCGCTCGGAATGGAAAAAGAATGGAAGTTTAAGCCACTTGTAAAAAAAGAAGATGAAATATTGGCAGGTGCCTGGATCGGTGAAGTAGAAGAAGGATGGATAAAACATAAGATAATGGCTCCCTTTTCACTAAAAGGATCCTATAAAATTGAAAGTATTAAAGGTGAAGGAACATATAAAACAAAAGAACAGGTAGGTGTTGCAGTGAATGAAAATGGAGACAAAGTTCCATTATTCCTTTATCAGAAATGGCCGGTAAAAATTGCTATGGATGCATACAAAAATAAGCCACGCCCGTTTAAAATGTTAGAGACGGGTATTCGTGCCATTGATTCTCTGAATCCTATGCTGGAAGGAGGAACTGGTTTTATTCCCGGACCTTTTGGCTGTGGAAAAACAGTTCTACAGCATGCCATATCAAAACAGGCCAAAGTTGATATCGTAATTGTCGCTGCTTGTGGAGAGAGGGCGAATGAAGTGGTTGAAATATTTAAAGAATTTCCTGAGTTGGATGACCCTGTGACAGGACGGAAATTGATCGAACGAACGATTATTATAGCCAATACCTCTAATATGCCTGTGGCAGCAAGGGAAGCGTCTGTTTATACTGCCATGACCATCGCAGAGTATTACAGGTCTATGGGATTGAAAATATTATTACTGGCAGATTCAACATCCCGTTGGGCGCAGGCACTGAGAGAAATGTCGAACAGGATGGAAGAATTACCCGGTCCTGATGCATTTCCAATGGACCTTTCAGCAGTAATTGCCAATTTTTATTCCCGTGCCGGATTTGTTTATCTTCATAATGGAGAAACCGGATCAATTTCATTTATAGGAACAGTATCTCCGGCAGGAGGAAATTTAAAGGAGCCGGTAACGGAATCAACAAAAAAAGTGGCCCGGGCATTTTATGCACTTTCACAGGATCGGGCAGATAGTAAAAGATATCCGGCAGTTGATCCCATAGAGTCGTATTCAAAATATATTGAATATCCTGAATTTCAGGAGTATGTTTCTGAATTGATTTCAGATAAATGGGTTGCCTATGTATTTGAAATGAAAAATCTGTTGTTGCGAGGAAAAGAGGCTAGTGAGCAAATCAATATCCTTGGTGATGACGGAGTGCCGCTGGATTATCATATACGGTTATGGCGGGCAGAACTGATTGACTTTGTTGTGATACAACAGGATGCATTTGATAAGTATGATTCAGGAACATCTTTGGAAAGACTATACAAGATTGTTAGCGGGGCAATAGAGATATGTCGTATGGATTTTGAGTTTTCTTCGTTTGATAAAATTGCTGATTTTTATAAATCTGTGATTAATATAATGCGACAAATGAATATGAGTGGTTTCGAATCGGAGCAGTACAAAAAACATGAGAAGGATTTGAGTAACTTTCTTAATGAGAAAAAATCTATAGAAACAGCCTAAGATAAAAAAGTAAAAGACATTATGGAAACACTTGCATTTCAAAAAGTATATACTAAAATTTCCAGGATAACCAAAGCTACCTGTTCGCTTTTCGCAACTGATGTTGGATATAATGAACTAGCGGTTGTGAATGGTAAATTGGCACAGGTAGTGAAAATTATCGGAGAGGAAATTACCTTACAGGTGTTTGGAGGAACAGACGGCATTCCTACCAATGCAGAGGTTATTTTCCTGGGCAAAGCACCAACAATAAAAGTGGGTGATGAATTGGCCGGACGTTTCTTTAATTCTTACGGAGATCCAATTGATGGAGGATTGCCTGTTGAAGGAGAGGAAATACAAATCGGAGGACCGACAATCAATCCGGTTCGAAGGGAGCAGCCCTCGGAGTTGATCGCAACAGGAATTGCAGGGATTGACCTGAATAACACATTGGTTACAGGACAGAAAATCCCCTTCTTTGCCGATCCTGAACAACCGTATAATGAGGTGATGGCAATGGTTGCATTGAGGGCTAAAGCTGATAAGATCATTTTGGGTGGAATGGGACTTACCAATGACGATTATCTTTTTTTTAAGAACACATTTGACAATGCAGGGGTGCTGGATCGTATTGTTAGTTTTATTAATACAACTGAGGATAATCCGGTGGAACGCTTACTGGTTCCGGATATGTGTCTGACAGCAGCCGAACATTTTGCAGTTACCAAAAATGAAAAAGTGCTGGTGCTGCTTACTGACATGACACTTTTTGCTGATGCATTAAGTATTGTTTCCAACAGAATGGATCAGATACCTTCCAAAGATGGTATGCCGGGTTCCCTGTATTCTGATCTTGCAAAAATTTATGAGAAAGCTGCCCAGTTTCCTGATGGAGGTTCAATTACCATTGTAGCAGTCACAACAATCTCCGGAGGAGATATTACACATGCGATTCCTGACAATACAGGATATATAACCGAAGGACAGTTGTTTCTTCGCCAGGATTCTGATATTGGAAAAGTGATTGTTGATCCATTTAGAAGTTTGTCAAGATTAAAACAGTTGGTGATCGGTAAGCAAACCCGGGAAGACCATCC
>CAYSRH010000199.1:0-4433 GCA_964433245.1 uncultured Bacteroidales bacterium
AAAATGTAACAGGTTTTCCATAGCACGCATGCAGATAATCCTGGCCATTTGTCGTATTAATCACACTAGTTGAAAAATCATTGAAATTTGAAAAATATCCAAATTTTGTCCCTGCTTGATTGGTATTAATAAGACCCAAATGGAAAAGATCCTTTGTATTAGTAATAACAGAATTTTCACCAATACTAATATAATCGCGCACATCTTCAGTTTTAAGAGCTAGCCACCTGTCATCACCCGGAACAGGTTGAAAAAGCGATGAGTCCAACCAATGAGCGGGAGCCCCATTAAAAAGGAAATCATCTTCTGCTCCCTTTATAACCATAATATTGAGAAATATACTCCCTTGACCTGTTCTTGTGAAAGCCACCTCAAAAGAGCCTGTGCAATCACTGGTGGTAGGAAGAATAGCCTTACCTAATTCAGCTTCTCCTGAAATTTGCATTACATACACCACAGAATCTTCTGATCGGATATGCATATAGGGCTGTCTTACCTGTAATATGTGTTTTTCACCCTTATTTAAAGTTGTAACGTAGTGTCCATTAATATAGATTTTTTCATTATCCGCTACAGCAAGGATATGTACTTCCTCATCTATCAATTGACCATCGTCACTTACCCTGCCTTGTCCCTGCATAACAATATATTCTTTCCCCAGCATATTTACCGGAATATTTTGATCTCCACGAAGATCTCTGGCTGAGGTGTGGACAATACCTTCAACTGAACAATCGTGTAAAGTCATGGCAATAGGTTTGGTAGCCATAACCTCTGTCCCACTCGGATGATCAGAACCTTCCTGCGAAATAACCAAAAGACCATCCTCAAATTTGGCAGGCACACCAACAAAAGTTTCACCTCTATTCAGTGTAATTGTAAACACCTTTCCTTTAGGATAAAAACCTTCTCTTGCAATGAGGTCAGCAGTTGGTTTTATTTGAATTTTGGTGTTATCTTCTACAGCAACCAAATGAAATCCGGAATAAGCTTGTCCTTTATATTTTCTTGCATTATTTCTTTCCTGCTGAAAAATGGTAAAAAAGTGTGTTCCCAATGCATTTTTACCTTTTAAGGAAAACATATCAGGATTCCTTGGAGAGCTCACCTCATAATAAGCCTTAATAGGAGCTGTTGCCCTGATTCGAATTCCTTTATTTGAGAATGGATCATATGTGTTGGAAGATGTATAGATAACATTTTCTATCTGATTAACTCTCTGGGACAAGTCAATAAGTCTGGTTGTATTGGGAGGAAGATTGATTCCGATGGTTTCAAACTCACCATTGGCAGGCATGGTGATTTGCACATACGTTTCAAATGCCAAAGATGTAACAACAAGATGAATCGGACGATCCCCGTGATTTCCGGACACATCCGGTGCAACAAACCAAAACTCAGTGTCCTCCTGAGCAATAACGACAAGAGAGATAAAAACTCCTATGAGGATATATAGTAACCTACTTAACATGTTATAAAGATACAACATTTACTCAAATAAACAGTCCTATACTATTAACTAAAAACATATATTACCCTATAAATCATCCTGCTTCATCAAAAGAAAAAGGCAACACAAATTCTTTTCCATACACAAATGTTATGGGAATGCAACAGCCGGAAAGGTTGATTTGATTTCGATTATTTTCCCTTCTTCTTTTTTTTTATATACCGGGCTCTGATTCTCGAAATAGCCATTTCAGAAACTCCATACACTTTGGCAAGTTTTGCTCCGGTTTCTCCCTCCTCTAGCTTCTCTGCAATATAGCGGGCTGTTTCTTCGGTTAATTTGGAGTTATAACGATTGTTATATGCCGGCTTCAGATTGTATTTTCCATGTTCCTTTTGTAAACGATACAAATCACTACTATCCCCCCACATCAGGTTTTTGTAATGATTGTTCGTGGTGTTGCCATCCTTGTGCAACACCATTTTTTTCTTAATTGACAAAAGATTGGGTACAAAACATTCAGCTACAAGTCGGTGTACACCAACACTTTTTCCAAAAACCCAGACTGAATACTGGGGTTGTCGTTTTTGATCCGCATAACCTGTCTTATGGAAACGCCTTTGTTTTCCTTCGGGACCTATGACCTGTGTCCCGGTTGCATTCACTTTTACCCTGGGATAAGCAGAACTTTCCCTAAAAGTGTTTTCTAACTCTTCATTAGATTTTTGATCCAATAAACCCATTTTAATTTAATTATTTTTATCCCACACAATACTTTAAAAACGGACAATTCCGCTTTATATTATCAAAAATATTTTTTATTGTTTCGCCCGCTTATAATCCACTCTGATTCTATTTGTTAATTTTCTATACTGGCGGATTTTAACTTAGCGGAAAACCATCCTTTATTTTCAGGCTTGTACCAAAAAAAGAAGCGGTTTTGTTCTTGTCTCTCTTTTATTGACCCGGGCACATATACCTTCTTCCCTGCCCCCGGGATTCTTTCAGTATAAAAGACAACCGATGACCTTGTCATGGGTACCGGTGTATAGTCTTGCACTTGCTCTAATTTGAGATTCAGTTTTTTCGATATAACGGCAAGATGCATCATGTTATTTTCTGTACATCCCGGATGATTGCTCATGAAATAGGGAACAAGCTCATAATTTCTTTTTCCTTTTTTGGCAACAGATTTAAAGATGCTTAAAAACTCCTCAAACAAAGAGAACGAAGGTTTCCTCATCAACTGTAAAACAACATCTTCCGTATGTTCAGGAGCGACTTTCAGGCGTCCTGAAACATGGTGAAGTATTACTTGTTTTATATATTCTTCTTCTTCTTTTCCTGCTTTTTTATTGTGTGATTTTAATAATAGGTCGTAGCGTATGCCACTGCCAACAAAGAGATGTTTCACGCCCATAACAGCCTGTGCCTTTTTATAGAGTTCTGTCAATGGTTTATGTCCGGTATTCAGATTATCACAAATCGAAGGATAAATACATGAGCTGCGTTTGCATGTGTAACAAATGCTCATATTCTCTCCTCCCATTTGGTACATATTGGCTGAGGGACCACCCAGATCGGATATCACTCCGTCAAAACCTTCCTGTTCGGAAATATCTTCTATTTCTTTCAGTACTGAAGCTTCTGAACGGCTTGTGATAAAACGTCCCTGATGTGCATGGATCGCACAAAATGAGCATCCGCCAAAACATCCCCGGTGAATGGTAATAGAATTTTTGATCATTTCATACGCCGGAATTGCTTTTTTATTGCGGTAACGGGGATGGGGAAGCCTTGTGAAAGGAAGTGCATATATATCATCCAGAGCATTAGACTCAAGGGGGTGTCCGGGTGGATTTACAACAACAAAACAATCATCATGTTGCTGCGCCAGTCTTTTCGCATTGTATTGATTGGTATTACACTCAAACACCAGAAAAGCTTCCGTAAAATGTTTTTTGCTCTGACAGCACGCTGTAAATGAAGGGATTTTTTCTGAATCCCCGAGAAGTTCTTCATTCTTTAACTCCTCAGCATTTACAACATAGCATATTTGTTTTATTTTTCTTATTTCTTTTATTGGATTTTCTTGCCGGAAGGCATCAATAACTTGAAAAATTGGCCTCTCCCCCATTCCGTAAATCAGAAAATCAGCCTTAGCCTCAATCAAAACAGAAGGTTTCATCTGCCCACTCCAATAGTCGTAATGAGCCAGACGGCGAAGCGAAGCTTCAATTCCACCGATAATAAGCGGCACATCCGGAAAAAGGGTTTTCAATATATTGGAATAAACAAGCACTGCCCTGTCCGGTCTTTTTCCTGTCTCTCCACCCGGCGTATATGCATCATTGGAACGTTTCCTTTTGTTTGCCGTATAATGATTCACCATACTATCCATGGCACCTCCGCTAATCGCGAAAAAGAGATTGGGTTTTCCAAACTTTTTGAAATCCCGCAGGTCATCCTGCCAGTTTGGCTGGGGTACCACTGCAACCCGGAGTCCTTTGTGCTCCATTACACGGGCAATCACTGCTGCACCAAAAGAGGGATGGTCAACATAGGCATCTGCCGAGAAAAGGACAACATCCACACTGTTCCATCCCAGCACTTTCATCTCCTTCACAGTTGTTGGCAGGAAGGCTTTATTTCCTGGTCCTGTCATGATAGAACTTCTCCTTTAAAGATATAGCCAAGGCTTTCTATTTCTTGTTGAATTGTCTTCATATCAACATCCCCTACGATCATTACCCTTTGCTTATCCAGGTTTACCTGCACTCTTTCAACCCCTTTTACCGAAGAGAGACCATTTTCAACTTTTGCTTTACAATTCTTACATGTCATGCCGGCAACAAGAATAATCCTGGCTCCCCGGGCATTGGCATCTTCTACCTTCATGTTTTTATGAAAGATATATTTTCTTATGAGAGAAAGCGTCAACAGAAACGATATGACGATCACCGAAGATAAATAAACCCAATCC
>CAYSRH010000200.1:0-4428 GCA_964433245.1 uncultured Bacteroidales bacterium
GCAATACTTTTGTGAGAGAAGAGAGCTCTTTTTCGACGACTTGATTTGCCCGTCGGATAGTGTGCATGTATATCAATACACTACTGAACATTATAAAAAATAAGATAAGGGTGTTTATGTAACTCTTTTTAAACTTCATCTATAGGGTAATGATTTTTTACTATTCAAAGATAAGGATATATTTTCTTTTTTTTGTGTTTTGACTTTCTCTTTTTGCTACCTTTATCCCTGCAAACGGATTTTTCCGGATAGTTTTTAAAACATTGAATATCAGAAACAATGAGTGATTTTGTACACTTGCACTTGCATACACAATATTCAATTTTAGATGGTGCGTCAAATATTAGAAAATTAATAAAACAAGCATTTGAATTGAATATGAAAGCCTTGGCAATTACTGACCATGGCAATATGTTTGGAGTTAAAACTTTTCACAAAGAAGCTGTTGAAAAGGGAATCAAACCGATCATTGGTTGTGAATGTTATGTGGCCAAAGACAGCAGATTTTCAAAAGATGGGAAAGATGATGGAGGAGGAGCACATCTTGTTGTCTTGGCAAAAAATAAAAAAGGATACGAGAATCTTACACGGATAGTTTCTTATGCATGGACGGAGGGTTTTTACTATAAGCCAAGAATAGATAAAGAGTTGCTTGAAAAATACCATGAAGGGCTTATTGTCAGTACGGCTTGCCTGGGTGGGGAAATACCCAAATTGCTCAGAAATAACCGGTATGAGGAGGCTGAAAAGCAAATAGCATGGTTTAAGTCCTTGTTTAAAGAAGATTTTTATCTCGAAGTACAGCTACACAAATCAGGAGATCCAAAAATAGACAGCGAAGTATATGAACAGCAAAAATTGGTGAACGATTTTTTGTATGAACTGGGAGAAAAGCATCAGATCCCTTTGATAGCAACCAATGATGTGCATTTTATTGCTGAGGAAGATGCGGATGCACATGATAGCTTACTTTGTATCAGTACCGGAACATATGTTGATGCAGAAGACAGGATGCGTTATACCCGTCAGGAATTTCTTAAGTCAGCCGATCAAATGGCTGCCATGTTTCCTGATCATCCTGAGGTAATAGCAAATACGGGAGCGCTGGCAGAAAAAATTGAGGTATATGAAATAAAAAATTCTCCGATCATGCCATCATTTCTTATTCCGGAGGATTTTGCCACCTTGGAGACAATCAAAGAGAAGTACAGCAAGGAAAAGATAATTGCCTATTTTGGAGAGAAGCGGCTCGAAGACATTGGTGGCTATGAAAAATCTCTGGATATCATGTTGGAGGGAGATTACCTAAGGCATTTGGTTTATGAAGGAGCAAAAAAAAGATGGGGAGACACATTGCCTCAGGAAACAACAGATCGTATCGACTTTGAGTTGGATACGATTATCAAAATGGGTTTTCCGGGGTATTTTTTGATCGTCTGGGATTTTTTGAAAGCAGCTCGTGAAATGGGGGTTTCCGTTGGTCCCGGACGTGGTTCAGCTGCCGGATCAGTGGTGGCCTATTCTTTGTGGATCACGGATATGGATCCGTTAAAATATCAATTGCTGTTTGAGCGTTTTTTGAACCCCGACAGGGTGTCAATGCCTGATATTGATATTGATTTCGATGAAGAAGGAAGAGAGAAAATATTGCAGTGGGTGGTTGATAAATATGGAAAAAACAGAGTTGCACACATTGTGACATTTGGAAAAATGGCACCTAAAATGGCCATAAAAGATGTGGCTCGTGTACAGCAATTGCCTTTGGCAGAAGCAAACCGGCTTGCCAAGTTGGTGCCGGAAAAACCGGGAACAAATTTTAAAAAAGCTTTTGAAGAATCTCCGGAATTAAAGAAAGAGAAGGAAAAGGGAACTCCTGAGGTCAGAAAATGCCTTTTACTGGCAGAAAAACTTGAAGGGTCGGTTCGACAAACAGGTGTGCATGCTTGTGGAATCATCATCGGGAAAAATGACCTGGAAGAGCATGTGCCATTATGTACACAGAAAGATGTGCAATATAATGTAACCCAATATGATGGATCCCAGGTTGAAGAGATAGGCTTGCTAAAAATGGATTTTCTGGGATTGAAAACACTTTCTATTATTAAAGATGCTGTTGATATAATCAAGCAGACAAGAGGCAAAGAGATAGATATCAATGCAATCCCCCTGGATGATGAGGAAACCTATAAAACGTATGCCAATGGTGATACCGTAGCACTTTTTCAATTTGAGTCGCCGGGCATGCAAAAACACCTGAAAGAACTCAAACCGAACAGATTCGAAGATCTCATTGCCATGAATGCCTTGTACCGTCCCGGTCCGATGGATTACATTCCCAGTTTTATCAGGCGTAAGCATGGCAAGGAAAAAATAGAATACGACCTGCCGGAGATGGAAGGGCTCTTACAGGACACATATGGTGTTACAGTATATCAGGAGCAGGTGATGTTGCTTTCGCAAAAATTGGCAGGTTTTACCAAAGGGCAGGCTGATTCTTTGCGAAAAGCTATGGGAAAAAAGATCCGTGCTATGATGGATCCCCTAAAAGAGCAGTTTAGGGAAGGAGGGAAAAAAAATGGTTTTTCTATAGCAAAATTGGAAAAGATATGGAAAGATTGGGAAGCTTTTGCCCAGTATGCTTTTAACAAGTCACATTCTACTTGTTATGCTTATATATCCTATCAGACCGGGTTTTTAAAAACGCATTATCCGGCTGCTTTTATGGCTGCGGTATTAAGTCGTAATATCAACAACCTTGATAAGTTGACTTTTTTTATGGATGAATGCAGAAGAATGGGAATCCAAATTCTGGGACCGGATGTAAACGAATCAGTTTCCTTATTTACTGTTAACAAAGACGGAAATATACGATATGGTATAGGAGGAATAAAAGGCGTTGGCGAAGCAGCCGTTCAGAAAATTGTGGAAGAAAGAGAAGCCAATGGAGCGTATCAGGATCTGTTTGATTTTATTGAACGGGTACATCTTCAAACAGTCAATAGAAAAACGATTGAATCACTGGCGCTCTCCGGTGCGTTTGATAATTTTGAAGAGGTTCAGCGAGAGTGTTTCTTTTCTGAGGATGACAAAGGAAATTCTTTTACAGAACATCTGATTCGTTATGGGAGCAAGGTGCAATCCGAAAAAGAGACACCTACATTAACGCTTTTTGGTGAGAATAATAATGAAACAGGTATTATTCGTCCGGATTTTCCAAAGGTTGAACCCTGGAATCTTATATCAAAACTAAATAAGGAAAAAGAACTGGCAGGTATGTATATATCAGCTCATCCTCTTGATGAATATAAATTTGAAATAAATGCCTTTGTTAATACCAGGCTTAAGGAAGCGAATGATATTGAACGGGTAAAAGGGAAAAAGGAAATTTCCATTGCCGGCATTATTACTGATGTTATTGATAACAGGTTTACAAAAAACGGAAAACCATGGGGAGGTGTTACCCTGGAAGATTATACATCCTCTTTTTCCTTCAGATTATTTGGTGATGAATATATTAAGTTCAAAAATTATTTTGTTAAGGGATACGCTGTGTTGATAAAAGGAGCCTATGAAAGACCAAGATGGGCCAAAGAAGGGGATGATCGAATTGATTTTAAGGCAAAAAGTATAGAATTATTATCTAATATCACTGAAAAAAACATACAAAGCATTGACTTGCAGATTGACGTTCTACATGTTGATGAGCGTAAAGTAGAGGAAATGATGGATCTTACGGATACAAACCAACAAGGAAAATCATTGTTAAAAATTACTCTTGTGGATGCGAAGGAAAATCTCGCTGTAAAGATGTTTTCAAGAACAAGAAAAGTTACACTGAATCAGAATTTTAAAGATTTTTTGAAAAAAAATCCGGAAATCAAATATCAGGTTAATTGATATTTGAGTATCTTTGAAAAAATCACAATAAGCAATAAATATTGTATTCATTAATAATTAATAAACATATTTGTTATGGCATTAGAGGTAAATGACAGCAATTTTCAGGAAAAAGTTATACAATCCGGTAAACCAGCAATGGTTGATTTTTGGGCAGAATGGTGTGGTCCTTGCAGAATGGTTGGACCGATTGTAGAAGAATTATCTGAACAATATAAAGACCAAGTGGTTGTGGCTAAGGTAGATGTGGACAATAGTCCTGAAACAGCAGCCCAATATGGGATACGTAATATTCCAACAATTTTATTTATCAAAGGTGGAGAGATTGTAGATAAGCAAGTTGGAGCTGCACCAAAAAATGTTTTGGATCAGAAAATAAAAGCCTTACTATAATAAGTTAAGAGAACATTTTTAACAGAAAAGAACAAGCAATATTATTTTGTTTGTTCTTTTTTTTATTCAGAGATTATATGAAGCGTTATGTTTGAAACGTACCCTCCATACAGGTGTTGTTCAAGAGAAGCTTCTTTC
>CAYSRH010000201.1:0-4422 GCA_964433245.1 uncultured Bacteroidales bacterium
TCCCATTTTTTAGGATTGTTATTAATATAGGCAGAGATATTATAGTATGCTTTCTCGTTTCGGATAATGCGCTCGTAATAATTTCGCTGCCATAATTTACCATTGAATGGTTCCCATCCCAATGTTTTAACACCACGAATATATTCCACCGTAACGATGGATTGAAATGCCCCAACCATATCTCCAATTGTTTTATTTTTTACCGCTGTCGGGGCGATCCCTTCTCTCGGAATAATCGTAGGGGCGACCACGAGGGTCGCCCCTACGATTTCCAAAATGGCGTGGAAATGGTTGGGCATTACAATGTATTCGTGCAATGCAATATTTTTAAATCGATCGGGTAATTTTAACCATTCCAATTGGACCATTTTTCCGGCATCGTTCAATTGCATTTCTCCGTTTTGTATTTTTCCAAATAAACATTCCCTGTTGTGAACGCATATCGTAATAAAATACAAGCCTGCCTGCGAATAATCATATCCCTTCAATCGTATCGAACAACGATGGTGTTTGTTGGAATTGTATAGCACAATAAAAATAATATAGAAAAAGGGTCATAACTAAAAACAAAAATATACTTTTTTTTTGTAAAACCAAAAGAGCCGATGAAAAATTCATCGGCTCTTTTGTAAGGCAACCACAAGGGTAGTCTTTACTATGCAACCACAAGGGTTGTAGGTTACTATCTCAAAGTAGCTTTTATGCCTCCTCCTCCTTATCTTCCTCCTCCCATACAATCACAGGCTTTTGGGGACCTTCCTTTCGAAATACCAGGCTCAGGATGCTTCCTGCCAGAGCACCCCACAAATGACCTTCCCATGAGATATTGACCTTCATGGGGAAAATCCCCCACACCATATATCCGTATAAAAATACCACTGCGAGGGAAATGGCAATAAGCCGTGGGTATTGGCGGATGATACCGCTAAAAAACAAGAAGGCTGCCAATCCATAAACCAGTCCACTGGCACCGATATGATATGATGGTCTTCCGCTCAGCCAAAGGCAGAGACCGCTGATAAACCAGATCAAAAAGAAAACCTTGTAAGACAGTCCCCGGTAGAAATAGAACAGAGCCACTCCCAATGCCAGCAAAGGCACGGAGTTGTTGATGAGGTGAATGAAGTCGCCATGGATAAGCGGATAGGCAAATATTCCCGGCAAACCTTCAACAGAACGGGGATACACACCCCAGTGAGAAAAAGATATATCCATTCCCACTTCTACAAGCTTGATCAGCCAAAGCAGTAAAATAAAAAGTCCCGGAAAAAACAAACTGTGCAGAAAAATACGCCGTGTTCGTTTTGATTCCAGTTCAATATCGCTTTTCCTCCGGACAGAAGGTTCCTCTTTCTGCCGGGTATTTTTTTCTTCTTCAAAAGCTGCCTTATGAAGCTGCTCTTCCTGCATAGGCTTTATAATAATTATATGTTTATTTTATGGGGTCTTTTTTTTATATCTCTGTTCTTCCTCCAAAACAAAAATAATAAATATTATATATTATGGACACAGCACCATCACTTTATCACTCCATTACATCACTTCAAAGTAAATTATTTAGAAATAAAGCCTTAAATTTGCAGTTGTAAATCAAAGAAAATAAAATAGCCATTATGTTTGAAAATTTAACAGAAAGATTAGATCGTTCGTTTAAGCTTTTAAAAGGACAGGGCAGGATCACGGAGATCAATGTTGCTGAAACATTAAAGGATGTTCGCAAAGCATTGCTTGATGCTGATGTGAATTTTAAAATAGCCAAGGAATTTACAACGAAAGTGAAGGAAGAAGCTTTGGGGCAGAATGTCCTGAATGCAGTGAGTCCCGGGCAGATGATGGTCAAAATTGTACATGATGAGCTGGCTGTTTTAATGGGTGGCGAAATGTCTGAGGTAAACCTGAAGGGTAATCCTGCGGTAATTCTTATCTCAGGATTACAGGGATCAGGAAAAACAACATTCTCGGGAAAACTCTCCAGGATGTTGAAATCAAAAAACGGAAAAAAACCCTTGTTGGTGGCTTGTGATGTCTATCGACCGGCGGCTATTGAGCAGTTAAAGGTTTTGGGAGAACAGATTGATGTGCCGGTTTACACGGAAGAAGGAAACAAAAATCCTGTAAAAATTGCAGAAAGTGCGATAAAATCTGCAAAAAAACAAGGACACGATGTGGTGGTAATAGATACGGCCGGACGATTGGCTGTTGATGAAGATATGATGGTGGAGATCGCAAAGATAAAAAAGGCAGTTACCCCTTCAGAAACCCTCTTTGTGGTGGATGCAATGACAGGACAGGATGCAGTGAACACCGCCAAAGCATTTAACGATAGAATTGACTTTGATGGTGTTGTGTTGACAAAAATGGACGGCGATACACGTGGAGGTGCTGCTTTGTCCATTAAATCTGTGGTAAACAAGCCGGTTAAGTTTGTAAGTTCGGGAGAAAAAATGGAGACACTCGATATTTTTTATCCCGAACGGATGGCTGACAGAATTCTTGGTATGGGGGATGTGGTCTCTCTTGTTGAGAAAGCACAGGAGCATTATGATGAGGAAAGAGAGCGGAAAATACATAAAAAAATTGCAAAAAACAAATTCGACTTTAATGATTTCCTTCAGCAAATTGGGCAGGTCAAAAAAATGGGGAACATTAAGGATCTTGCCGGCATGATCCCCGGCATGGGGAAAGCCATGAAAGATGTTGATATTGATGACGATGCCTTCAAAGGGATTGAAGCAATTATTTCGTCAATGACACCTGAGGAAAGAGAAGACCCTTTATTGCTTAATGGCAGCAGAAAAAAGAGAATTGCCCGGGGAAGCGGAAATGACATCCAGGAGGTAAACAGGCTTGTCAAGCAGTTCATGGAAACCCGAAAATTAATGAAGAAAGCCATGACAGGGAAAGGACTTCCCAAGATGAAAATGCCCATGTAGAACCATTAAAAAATAAAAAATGCAGTTAATTGAAGGAAAAGCCGTAGCAGAAAAAATAAAAACAGAAATAGCCGAAGAAGTAAAAAAAATTGTCGCAGAAGGAAGGAAGTCCCCTCACCTTGCAGCGATACTTGTTGGAAATGATGGAGGCAGCCTCACTTACGTCGGGCATAAAGTGAAAGCTTGCGAACAGGTAGGTTTCAAGTCAACATTATTACACTTTGCGGATACCCTGTCAGAAGAAGAGTTAATGAAGAATATCAATAAGTTAAACCTTGATCCTGAAATTGACGGGTTTATCGTGCAGCTTCCTTTGCCTGCACATATTGATGAACAAAAAGTGATCGAAGCCGTTGATCCGAAAAAAGATGTTGATGGATTTCATCCCGTGAATGTCGGGCGGATGATCCTTGGGTTGCCATCCTATGTCAGTGCTACACCTGCGGGAATTGTTGAACTTTTGAAACGCTACGGGATAAAAACATCGGGAAAACAATGTGTTGTCATTGGAAGAAGCAACATCGTGGGCAGACCATTAAGTATTTTGTTAAGTGGCAAAGGGGAATATGCGGATGCAACCGTAACGCTTTGTCATAGCAGAACAAAAAACATGGAAAAAATAACAAGGGAGGCAGATATATTAATTGCAGCCATAGGAATTCCCGGATTTGTGAAAGCTGATATGGTGAAAGAAGGTGCTGTTGTGATTGATGTGGGAACAACACGTGTAAAGGCAGATGACACAAAGTCGGGATGGCGATTAAAAGGAGATGTCGATTTCCGGAATGTAGCACCAAAATGCAGTTACATAACACCCGTGCCGGGAGGTGTCGGTCCCATGACAATCGTTTCCTTATTAAGAAACACCCTCATTGCTGCCAATAAGTAAGAACTTAATTTTTGCTGATGCCCATTCAGGGCATTTTTTTTATTCATTGCCCATTCGACAGGGTGTTACCCTGCCTTTTTGCTGCTGCACCTTTGGTGCGGATTTGGAAGAAGATTTAAAATCAAAGCAAGAAAAAAAACAAAATATAAACAAAGAATGACCACTTTATTTTGTTTATTTGCTGTTGAAAAATAACACAAAAACATCAAGGATTATCTGTTAATCTATTGTAATTTTATATCATAATTATGTTGAGCATTTAAATGACTCATTCCAAAGGGTAAGGAGTAGCTTAACAAAAACAAATATTTGGAAACAATAAATATGAACGAAGAAAGAAATCCTTTTTATCGCGATGACTTTGAAGATGAGTTGGTACATCGTTATGAGGAGATGTTAAAAAAAGAAAAACAATTTTTCTTTGATGTCCATGAGTTTGAAGATATTATTGATCATTATCTCGAAAATGAACAATTCAACAAAGCTTCACGTGCCATAAATATAGCCAAACATCAACATCCTGCGTCTTCTGTTTTTGCCTTAAAGGATGCGCAGGTGCTTATTGATTGTGGAGAACCTGTGAAAGCCATTCGATTGCTG
>CAYSRH010000202.1:0-4387 GCA_964433245.1 uncultured Bacteroidales bacterium
GTTGGGATGCAGGATCAGGATGATACGACTAACAAGTACGAATCAACACAAAAAGTGTGGGTATATTCGAATCTTGACAAGGTAGAACTTATTGTCAATGGAAAATCTCTGGGAAGGATTTCACCCGAAAACGGAATCGTCCGTTATGATGTTGCATTTAAAAACGGGAAAAATATACTTGAAGCAAAAGGTGTTCGTGAGGGGATGATCTACCTTGATTTACAGCACGTTGATTTTGTTTTGCACCCCGGGAACATAAAAGCGGCTGACTTCTTCAATGAAATTAATATCAATTGTGGTGCTCACTATGATTTTCGTGATGATTACGGTCAGGTTTTTATTGCGGATAAACCTTATGAGGAAGGTAACTTTGGTTATGTCGGCGGTGAATTCTATATGCGTGGAGGAGGTCCTATTGTGGGCGGATCACAAATTATATGGGGAACAAGTAATGATCCAATGTACCAGACAAAAAGGATGAACCCTTCCGAATACAGATTTGATGTGCCAGAAGGACAGTATGAGGTAACACTCCATTTTGCCGAATTAATATCAGATAAAGAAAGAGAAACCCTAATTAATGTGCTTGATGTATATGATGGATTAAAAGAAAAGGCTACATTAAGATCTTTTGATGTCTTTGTCAATAATCAGCTACTGCTTTCTGATTTTAATATTGTACGGCAAGTAGGGGAGGACAGAACCTATGTTATAAAAACACGAGTGACTGTCAATGATGAAAAAGGAATTGCTGTGAGTTTTCAGACCAAAAATGATGTGCCTGTAATCAATGCAATACAGGTAAGGAGAATATATTAAAAAAAAGATTATTTATTAAAACCTATTGACTTAATGAAAACAAAAACAACAGGATTGATTTTATTTGCGATGTTTCTTTTTGCTTTTTATTCTTGTAAAGAGCAGGGAAATGTTTTTAATGTGAAAGATTATGGAGCATCCGGAAATAAAGCCGATGTAGTAACAAACAACATTCAGAAAGCCATTGATGCCTGTACTGAAGCAGGTGGCGGGCTTGTCTATTTCCCCCCGGGAGACTATACCACAGGCACCATCATTCTTAAAGACAATGTAACCTTGCATGTAGAGGCAGGGGCTACCATATGGACCAGTCAGAATGTAGATGATATGAATTATGATTTAACCTATAAGGAAGAAGATGCAGGACGTGCCAATGTGCCCGGTCAGACCGGGACCACGCCTGTATTAATCTATGCCAAGGGGGTAAAACATATAGGCATCATTGGAAAAGGTGTCATTCATGGAGATGCGGTTCGTGACTATGAAGAACTTAAGAGTGTTGATGGTTTTATTGAAGATATTACCGAAAATGCCCGGGAAGCAGGTGTGGAAATGAAGCGTTACTATAAAAGAAACCCTTACACGGTGATGATCTATTTCAAGGATTGTGAATTTATAACGATTCGTGATATCTCCCTGAAAGAATCCATGGACTGGATGATGCATCTGATGTGGAGTCGCAAAATATTTATTGACAATGTGTATATGGAATCAAGCCTTGAAGCAGGTGTCAATTCCGATGGGATAGATCTTGATGGTTGTCAGGATGTTGTGATTTCTAATTGTATAATTACAACAGGTGATGATGCGATTGTATTAAAAACAACGATCAACAACGGAGAGAGCCGGCCCTGTGAAAATATTACGGTGACCAATTGTGTGCTGACTTCTACATCGACAGGGATGAAACTGGGCACCGAGAGTCATAATGATTTCCGGAATATTAACTTTAATAATAGTGTTATCCATAATACCAACCGCGGATTAAGCATTGTGATCCGTGATGGCGGTACAGCAGAAAATATTGTGTTTTCAGATATTACACTCGAAACCAATCGCAAGCATTTCAACTGGTGGGGCAATGGTGATCCCATCTGGCTTGTTTTGTTGAAGAGAAATCCTGATTCTAAATTAGGGATGATTCGTAATGTAACATTCCGAAACATTATTGCCCATGGCCAGGGGACAAGTAAAATAGAAGGGTTTGAAGGCAAACCTTTGGAAAATATTAAATTGAAGGATGTACAGCTCTTTATGAATAAAGAGGAATATCCGGATAAGCGTGCAGATGATGCTTTTATGGCACACAAAGTAAATAACCTGACACTTGAAAATGTTGAAGTTTACTGGAATGAGGAAGAAATTGAGCCCAAGTGGAACAATGCGTTTACTTTCGAAAATATCAATGACTTGCGACTAATGGCTTTGCGAGGGAAACAAGCACCCACAAACAACGGTGTTTTTATTGAAATGAACAATGTGCAAGACGCCATTGTTGAGCGTTGTGCTCCATTTAGAGGAACCAATACATTTTTACGTGTAAAGGGACCGAAATCTGCAGGCATTATCCTCAATGATAATTATTTACATACCGTAAGTCAACGCTATGATCTGACACCTGAGGTTATACGTACAGTATTGACGGTGAAGTGATAGTTTTTTGCTTATCTTAAGGACATCTCTAAAAACCTCTATACACTAAATGGAAAAGTCAGCTTCCTTTATTATTACAGCTTATAGAAATTGTGATTGCTCAGTGCAAAATCGAAACGACCATCAGAAATGGTAATAGGATTGCCATCACGTAGTGCTTTTATGCCAAATTCACCGGACAGTATCAGGTTTTTATGTGTCTGGTCAACCCGTAAATCCTGTACACGTTTGATATGAAAGAGTCCATCAATAATATACAGTGTATCCGTCAGTGAATCGGTTTTCATGGTGAGAAGGTGCTCCGTATTATTTAACACCACAACGGAATCATGAAATCTCAGAAAATCCTGATAAGTATCCGGAGCATAATTTTGTATGCTGAGTGTCAACGTAAGGTTTGAATTGTTACTGTAACTATAACTATAACTATCATGAAAAGTTCCGGAAAACATCAGCTTGGTATGATTGCTGTCTGCAATCACCTTAAAAGGAACATCATAGGTGTTAGATTCATACACCGTTCGTTCAATATACGCTCCAAAGGTATTGTAGCCCCATTCAGAATAAACAGGCAGCTGCCCGTCCTCTTCATAAATGGTGATGGTGTCAGTAAATTCATCCGTTTCGGTACAACTCCAAAACAAGAGGCTTGTCAGCAATAAAAAAGATATGGTTTTCATGTGCTTATGGTATTAAATTATGGTATTAACAAGTTTATATAATGTTATAATGGTAAAGCAACAGTTGCCTGTACACCGCCACGCATTTCATTCAGCATCACCAGTCCGGAAATGTCTTCATTGAAATACAATGCCGGGATAAAAGCCTGTAGTCTGCAATGGATATTGTCGTATCTGAGTACAAAACCGATGGTGCCATAGCCGGAGAGATAATAATCTGAAGGCTTATTATACAAGGCAGCAATATCATCGTTGAGGTGATCCATGTGGTCTGCATGAAAATCCACTGTGGTTTCAGCATAGAGCAAATGCCCATATTCGGCTCCCAAACCAAAAAACAGGTTAAAGAGGCATGGTTCAAAAGGGTAGATGCGTCCTTCGATCGGCACATTTATGTAGGACAATTCCTCTTTTACGTAGTTAACCCGGGCGAGGTCTGTTTGTGTGCCTTGCGATTGATACAACACATGAAAATACTGGTCAGTAAAGCCATCCTCATAGAGGGTTCTTCCCACCCGGCTTGTCCGCTGTTTGTATTGGATACCTGTAGCAAAGGCAATTTTGGAGTTAGGAATACATCTCTCCAGATAAATGCCACCATGTACTTCATGCGATTGTGCATCAAGTTGCGGTGAATTATCATAGTACGAAGCACCCACCGCCCGCACAAAGGAATATTCTTGTGCATAGGTCTGCGTGACAGTTGTTCCGCCTGTTAGCCCAATTTCCCAGTATTTTTCCGGGGTGTTTAGTGGCTGGTCATCATCCGATGCGGATACGGATGTGAACGTCACAAGGAACATGCCTGTGAACGCTGCAAATAGGATTTTTCGCATAAATCAGTTATTAGATTAGTTGTTGGTTAATTACAAATGATCATTTTTCTCATTTTTTTAACGTGAAGATTAAAAATATCGTATGCAAATATTAAAAAAAATGAGTGAAGGATTTTTTTCAAGTTCATTCCCCAAAACCCGTTATTCCTCTATATTACGATTAAGTCTAAATCGGTGATTGCTGCAGCCATTATGCATGGCACGCTGAACGGAACAGTTGGAATTTCTATTATGACACTGGAAGGAGGCAATGAATTATTGGTAGGATCAACAGGATTGGCAGCAGGAGTTTAGGTGCTACCGTTGATAGTGTTGAGTCTAATTATAATTTGCGTTTATCATAATTTATAGTAAATTTGTAATAAAAAGATATGCCGAAACTATATGACTATTTCGGAC
>CAYSRH010000203.1:0-4385 GCA_964433245.1 uncultured Bacteroidales bacterium
TGCCAGCGATCTGGGATTTTGGAATTCTTCTGTGGTTCCATTGTACAATCTCACAGAATTACCTTACAGCCTGCTTCTTGATAAAGAAGGGACAATAATAGCAAGTGAAAAAGACAGCAGAAATTTAGCCGATAAACTACAAGCGATCATTTCTGAACCTGACAATTAAAAATTATAAATGCAAGCTGATAAAAAATATTACTTTGTTTCTGACTTACATCTCGGTATGCATCCAAAAGATGAAAGCCGGAAGCGGGAACATATCTTTGTTGAATTTCTCACATCTATACAAAATGAGGCTGAAGAAATTTATCTTGTCGGAGATATTTTTGATTATTGGTGGGAATATGGAAAAGTTGTTCCCAAAGGATTTGTCAGGATACTTGGTAAATTAGCTGAGCTATCGGATAATGGCATCAACATTCACTTTTTCAAAGGCAATCATGATATATGGACCTTTGGCTATCTGGAAAAAGAAATTGGAATGACAGTACATACCAAGCCTCTCATCACAGAATTAAACGGAAAAAAAGTATATATTGCCCATGGAGATGGTTTGGGGAAAGGTGATTTTCGATATAAAATTCTAAAAGCTTGTTTTCACAGCCGGATTCTTCAGCGTTTATATGCCCTTTTACATCCGGACATAGCGATTGGAATAGCCCATATGTGGGCGAAGAAAAGCGGTTATGACAAAAACAAAGAGGGTATATTTTTGGGTGAAGATAAAGAACTGTTATTTCAACATGCCAGACAAGTGCTACAAAAAGAATCAATAGATTATTTTATTTTCGGACACCGACATATTCCCCTTACTGCTCCTGTCAGTAGTCAATCCAAAAAATCCACCATTATTTATCTTGGTGACTGGATCCGGAGTTTTACTTATGGCGTTTTAGAAAAAGGGGAAATAACACTTCAATCATACACGCCGGACAGTAATTAAAAAATACATAACAGGAATCAAAAGAAGTGTGATCAACATCGAAATAAGTAGTCCACCGATTAAAGTAATACCAATCGGAGCATAAAACTCGCTGCCAATACCACGGGAGAAAACCATAGGCAACATCCCAAGCATGGTCGTAAAGCTTGTCATAAGCACCGGTCTCATTCTTGTTCTGCCACCTTCTATGATTGCATCATATAAATTATCTCCACGCCTTCTGAGTTGGTTGATGTAATCAACAAGAATAATGGCATTGTTCACCACAATTCCACTTAGCATGATCACACCGATAAAAGCTGTTATGTTCAATGTTGTGCCTGTAATAATCAGCGCCCAGACAATACCAATAAAAGTAACAGGTACAGCAAACATAATAACAAAGGGATGTACAAAAGATTCAAACTGTGCTGCCATGATCATATAAACCAGTAAAATCCCCAATATAAGTACCCAGTAAAGCTCAGCAAAAGATTTTTTTCTTTCCTCAATCTGTCCTTTTATATTTATATGAACACCAAAAGGAATTTCCATTTCGTCTATTGTTTTTTCGAGTATATTTTCTGCTTCGCCCAATGATATGCCGTGGGTATTAGCATACACATACACAACCCGTTGCTGGGAACTTCTTTTGATATCAATAGGACTATTCACGCGAACCACGTCAGCCACAGCATAAAGAGGTATCTTGTCTCCTGCTATATTTGACAGATATATGTCCTTTAAGCGTTCCGGTGAAATCAGAAAGGAATCATCATATTGTATCATTATATCATACTCTTCTCCCCGCTCTTTGAACACCCCTGCACGTGCACCATAGATCATCTGCCTTAACTGATCACCACACATAGCTGTTGTGAGTCCATACTTACTTAACTTATCTGTATGGAGGCTGATATGGTATTCCGGTTTTTCAGGATCAATCGTATGGTTTACCTCATTAAAATTACCGGACTGCATAAGGGAATTTACCAGATCAGATGCAACACGGTTTATCATATTCAGATCACTCCCACCCACCTCAATTTCAATCGCCTGTTCAATGCCAAAAATAATTGATGTCAGAAAACTTCCCGCATTAATTTCATAGCTGGCAATTTCCGGAATTTGATCAAGATGAGTTCTTAACATTTCAGCTACTTCTGTTGCAGATCTTTTGCGTTCCCGGGGATGAATGAGGTGACATAAAATAGTTCCCTTGTTTTTGCCCTCACTAAAACCAACAGAAGAAAGTATCCCCATTTCAGTTTGCCCGCTAATGCCTGCAAGCATTCCGGGAGCTTTTTCAGGAACGTTTTTCTGAATAACTTCCATGATCATTGTCGCAATACTATCAGTAAATGATGCCGATGCCCCTTGTTCCGTTTCAAAAGAAATGATCACATCTCCTGCATCAAAATTCGGAAGATAATCTGTTCCCACATGTCTGGATGAAAATACCGTCCCCACAATAATCAGTATAACAAAAATCAAAAAGTATCCTTTTCTTCTCATTACAAAGCGTAAAAGATTCATATATCCATTTTCAAGAACCTTAAACAAGTGCTCAGAATGCCTAAAAAACCAAGCCTTTTGATATTGCAGCTGTTTTTGTTTCTCCAACAATAATCTGGATCCCAACATTGGCGTCAGGCTTAATGCTGTGACAAGGCTGGCAATCATCGTAACAGAAGTAATAAAAGCAAGCTGACGGAACATAATTCCTACAATACCCCCAAGAAATATAAGCGGCAGGAAAACCATCAAGGTAGTGGCTGTTGATGCGATAATTGGAGCACGCATTTCATCGGAAGCAACAACAGCAGCTATCGAAGGTTTTTCGCCTTTTTCTTCAATATGTTTTACAATATTTTCAAGTATCACAATGGCATTGTCAACAACCATGCCCACGGCGAGCAATAGAGCTATAAGCGAGAACATATTGATTGTATATCCCATGGCATACATTGCGATGAAAGCAACGATCAGAGAGAATGGTATGGTAACAACAATGATCAGGCTGCTACGCCATTCGCGAAGAAAGAGTAAGACAATACATGCCACAACAAGAATGGCAACAAATAAGGTATTCGATAATCCTTTAATGCTCTCGGAAATTACTTCTTCAAAAACTAATATTTCTGTTATCTGCACATCATCGGGCATTTTTTTCCTTATTTCCTCCATTTTCTGTCTTACCCCTGAAACAACTTCGACTGTATTTGCTCCTGATTGCTTTTGCACCATAAATGCAACACCCTTGCCTTCCATCGTTTTTGCATACTCGTCTTTTTGTTTGAGTCCATCTTGCACAGTAGCAATATCCTGCAATCTTATCATTTGTCCATTGCAGTTGGCAACAACAATTCGTTCAATATCTGAAAGTGAAGAAAGTGTCCCTGCTGTTTTTATTGCAAAATCATATTTTCCCAGAGACATAATTCCTGAGGGGACATCCAGATTTTCCATTAACATGATTTCTCTCACTTCCTGAATGGTCAGGGAAAACTGATTCATTCTTTTAGGATGTAGCAGCACCCTGATTTCTCTTTCCGGCTGGGCGATATTGATCACTGTCCCTACCCCGCTTACGGTTCTTACGGGAGTAGATATCTGGTCCTCAATGATCTTATTGATTCCTGAATAACTTTCCCGGGCAGTTACGCTGTATATGATAACCGGTAACATAGAGCTATTGATTTTCATCACAACAGGTTTTTCCGCATCAGACGGTAATTGTGACTCAATCAGTGAAATACGGTCGCGTATATTATTTGCCGCTTCATTGATGTCTGTATTGTGGTCAAAAGACATTGATATTGTAGAAACATTTTCCTTTGATGAAGAGTTTATATCTCTTACCTGCTCGGTCGCAGACAGAACCCCTTCCAAAGGTTTGGTCACCTGACTCTCTACTTCCTCCGCTCCGGCTCCGGGATAATAAGTCAGAAGCGTAATGGAAGGCAGTTCCATGTCAGGCATCAGGTCAATAGGCAGAAAACGTATCGACACCACTCCCATAAGCAACAATGCCAAAAAAAACATCAAGGTACTGACCGGTCTTCTAACTGCTCTTTCTGATAAGGTCATACAACTACTTCTTTACAATTAATAACCTGTCTTTTTGCACATTCAATTTCCCTTCGGTAATTACTGAGTCTTGCTCAGAAATTCCGGACACAAAAACAGTGTTCCCGTAAGTGTACATCGCATCCACATGTTTTTGTTCATACGATTTTCCTCTTAACACATACACAAAATCCTGGTTACTTCCCGGCAAACGCATAAGTGCATCCATAGGAACAGCCACACCCTTTTTTCCGGGAAGATCTAATAATACATAAGCAGACATCCCTGCTTTATATGCTACATGTTTATTTGGCAAAAGCAGTGTCACTTCAGCCATTTGGTATGTGGAAGACAAAAAATCACCGATGTGATGCACCTGCAAAGCAAGAGG
>CAYSRH010000204.1:0-4373 GCA_964433245.1 uncultured Bacteroidales bacterium
GCCGATCGAGGAGGTCGTGCGGGATTTCAAAAACATCCCGTTCAGTTTCTTGTGTCACGATACCGGCAGATTCAAGAGCTTCTGTTATCGGTTTTGCACTTCCATCCATAATTGGTGCCTCGGGGGCATTGATTTCAATTAACACATTATCAATACCTAAACCGATTAGAGAAGCCAGCACATGTTCAATGGTACTGATCTTTGCTCCGTTTTCTTCTAATGTTGTTCCTCGTGCTGTGTTAATAACATTATCAATGACAGCTTGTATCGTAGGTTCACCGTCAAGATCAATACGCTTGATTTTCACTCCGTGATTTTCTTTGGCAGGCTTACACGTCATAGTTACGTTAATCCCTGTATGCAATCCTTTTCCTTGTATGCTGACTTCTTTAGCGATTGTTTTTTGTTTTTCCGCCATTTACTGTTTTTTGTTTTTTATAAGATAAAAGTGCGAGAAGTTTTATTCAGGCATAAAACTGTTTTTTCTGCAAATATAAAAGAGTCGTATGAATAAAACAAATTATTCTTCTCTGCTGATCTTTTTTTCGATCAGACTAAGTTTTTTATAGATTTCCGGAAGTTTTTTAAATAGCACGTAACTTCTTTGGTATTGCCTTAGTTCAAAGGCCGGTGATCCTTGAATAACAGTGCCCGGTGTTGTTATTGAATTGCCAATTCCGGTTTGTGCAGCTACTTTCGTATTATCGGCAATGGTAACATGCCCTATTATACCAACCTGTCCTGCAAACATACAGTTTTTTCCGATTTTAGTTGATCCTGCAATTCCGGTTTGTGCAGCAATAATCGTATTTTCACCTATTTCGACATTGTGCGCAATCTGAATAAGATTATCTAATTTTACTCCTTTGCGGATGATTGTTGATCCCATAGTTGCCCGATCAATGGTTGTATTCGCCCCGATTTCCACAAGATCTTCAACGATAACATTTCCTATTTGCGGGACTTTTTGATAATGATTTTGATTGCCGGGGGCAAATCCGAAGCCATCGGATCCAATGACAGTGCCTGCATGTATCATACATTTTTTTCCGATCTCACATTTGTCATAAATCTTTGCTCCGGCATATAATGTTGTATCATCTGCAATTGTGACATGATCGCCGATATAACACTGGGGGTATATCTTAACATTATGTCCTATTTTGCAATTATCTCCTATGCATGTGTGTGCCCCAATGTAAACATCTTTTCCTATGTCAGTTTTTTCACCAATGACAGCAGACGGATGTATTCCTTTTTTTTTGGGTTTTGTGTCTTCGTATATAGTTAACAGCTTAGCGAGACATGAGTAAGCATCATCAACACGAATCAATGTGCAGGGAACGGGTTTTTCCAGATGGAAATCTTTGTTGATCAGGACAATTGAGGCTTTTGTTGAATATAGATATTTTGTGTATTGGGGATTGCTCAGGAAAGAAAGTGTCCCGGGTCTCCCTTCTTCTATCTTTGATATATCATGTACTTCTACGTCAGGATTTCCTTCAATTTTACCATTGATGACCTCCGCTATGCTTCTCGCCGTAAATTTCATACAGTACAAGTAAAATTGTGTTTTTTTTGCTTTGTTGTTATTTTTCTACCAGTCCGTGAACGTTTTCTGTATAAATCGGAACACGGGCATCATCATTCATTAGTTCTATTTGAACATTGTCCAGCGTTATATTTTTTACGTGACGAATGAAAAGTCCGTAAGAAGGAAGCCGTGGTCCCGTTTTCCACTTGTTGCCAAACATTTTGATTTCAGGATAGCTTGTTTCATTTTCAGGTACCTTTTGCATGATTTCATCTTTTGTTCCTCCGCCAATATGATGTATCCTTATGTTTTGCAAGGTTACATTTTCTACATAATGCCCGGGAAATCCGGTAATGGAACTTGAGAATGGTCCGGCAGAAGTTGCCTGTAGATTTGATATGATAATATTTTTGATTGAGCCTACGGGCGGATCATTTGCTTCCGGCTTGTGTTTCCTCGCCCGGTTCCCTAATTTAATGAAGATTGGAGCAAATACGTTTTTTGCTACGATGTTGTTTATCGATATATCTTCCATCGTTCCTCCATCGGTAATTTGCAAGGCAATAGCAGTGATAACAGGTACTTCAATATCCATTTTTCTGTGTTTTTCTTTTGATGACATAATGACCATGTTGGAGATGGCTATTCGTTTAAATCCTCCAACGGTTTCAGTTCCCATTTTTATACCATGGCATTGGCTTCGTACTACGCAGTTGCTTATGGTAATACCTTCACAAATTGCGTATCCCGTGCTTTTCAGAACAATTCCGTCATCATGGGAGTCTATCTTTGCGTTTGACACCCTTACTTCTCTGCATCCATCAATAACCAATCCGTCATTGGTGTGGTGACCATGGTTGAATACTTTGATATTGTCAATGTTTACATCTTCACAGTTAAGATAGTGTTGCATCCAGAGTCTTGCATTTCGCATAGACACATCTTTCACGGTGATTTTATTACATGAAATAAATTTGAGTCCCAGTGGTTGGTTATTCAGCGTGTCGCCTTCAAAAAAGTTTTCGGCATAGCTGTTTCCGTCAATTGTGCCAAAACCGGTAATGGCAATGTTTGAAACGTCTTCTGCAAAAATCAGGGCACGTTTAGAATATCTTTCGGTATGGGATCTGTAAGTTTGAGGTTCATTGATTGGATAGTCTTCATGGTTCGAACTTCCTTTGAGTACAGCACCCATCATGAGGTGCAATTCAACATTGTCTTTCATGTAGAGCGTTCCTGTTTTAAAAATACCGGAAGGGATGATGACTGTTCCTCCTCCATTCGCTGAAGCTTGATCAATGGCTTTTTGAATGATTTTTGTATTAACTGTTGTGCCATCAGCTTTTGCTCCCAAATCTGAAATAGTTTGTTGACCACTTGATGAACAAGAAACCAATCCTGCCAACAGCAAGACTACTGTCATAAATTTTGTAAGTTGACGCATAATTTTTTCACATGATTTAAAGTTAAAAAATAAAATAAAAAACAAACATAATAAAAAATTATCATTTTTTATGAAAAATTTATTTAGGGTAGCACAGGAAATGTTTTGTTGTGTTTTTAGATAGCACACCACTGTTGATGATGTCTGATGCATTGACAATGTTGATGAGTTGCTCATCCTTTGTCAGAATATAAATTTCTTCATCGTGATTGATAGAGTATAAGTGGTTTGTAATTGAGTTGCTGATGATGAAGTAGTCCGTGTCTTCAATCGCTATATTATATTGTTTGGCTATTTTAGCCTGCAATGAATCGACACGTGATTGTTCAAAGGCTGTGTTTTGAATCTCCAGTTTGAACAAATTCCTGTTGATGAATTGCTTGCATAGCCGTGAAAGAATAGGGTCTTTTGCTTCCTGCCAGACTTTTATAGAAGCCAGAATGTCACTGTCGTCAAGTAGTGTAAAATGGGAAAGTAATTCTTTTATGTCGTCCGGCGGGGCATCTTTCAGTATTTTTTCATTTAAGTCAATGTGGAGGAAATAGTGTAATGCAGGGGTGGCAAAAACTTTCTCGTTCTTTTCTTTTGCGACATGTTTGACGCGCCTTAGAATGCTGTTGAGCAATTGTTCTGCTGACAATACTGTTTTATGCAGATACACCTGCCAGTACATCAATCTTCTGGCAATCAGGAATTTTTCGATGCTGTAGATGCCTTTGGCGTCAATAACGAGCCTGTCATCACGCACGTTAAGCATCTTGATAATCCTGTCCGAACCGACAACGCCTTCTGTTACGCCTGTGAAAAAACTGTCTCGTTTAAGATAGTCAAGCCTGTCCATGTCCAATTGACCGGACACCAGTTCATGCAGAAAGTGTTTGTGGTAATTGCCGTTAAATATGGCAATAGCAAGTTCCAGTTTGTCGTTGAATTGCTTGTTGAGTTCTTCCATGAACAGTCCGGACAGCACTTCGTGGTGAATGTTCCCGATCAGATAATGTTCCAGTGCATGCGAAAAAGGACCATGTCCTATATCATGTAGCAGGATGGCAATGGTGGCACCTTCTTCTTCTTCAGGAGAAATCATCACGTCTTTGGCTCGCAATACGGCAATCGCATTGGACAGCAGGTGGAAAGAGCCCAGGGCATGCTGAAAGCGGGTGATTCGCACCGGGATACACCAGATTGGTTAATCCCAACTGCCGTATTCTTCTTAATCGTTGAAAGTAGGAATGTTCAATCAGGTCAAAAATCAAGTCGGAGTGAATATTGATAAATCCATAGATCGGGTCATTGATAATTTTCTTTTTGTTCATTTTGTTTGTTTGCATTATGTATGATTGCTTGTCAGATTGCTTGTTTTTATCAGGCATCCTTTATTTTTTTTAGGTCTTC
>CAYSRH010000205.1:0-4339 GCA_964433245.1 uncultured Bacteroidales bacterium
ATCGGTCTTGTCTCTTTTTCCTTCGCCCCATCCATCCAGGATCATCAATAATGTTTTTTTTGCCATAATTTTTTGTGTTAATAAAGTTCCGTCCGGAACATGTAATTCATTGGTGCAAAAATATCAGTTTTTTTTGTGAACCCTTACTTTGAGGTGTTTTTATTTTTGAAACGTTGTCTAAAAAAATTTTCGCATCTTTGCAAAAAATTATAAGTTACATTCTGCAGATGACAAAAAGGATTTTACTATTCATCATTCTTGCCGGATTGGCAGTAGGAGGATACAAAGGATTTCAACTGTACCGGCTTATTTTTTCTCCAACAGTAGTTCAGAATACATCACTTTATGTCTATCCTGATCATACGGTAGATTCTATTGCGATCAATCTTGTCAACAAAGGTGTCATTGAATCCGCAAGCGACTTTCTGTGGGTTGCGGAAAAGATGAAATTCACCACAGCGAGAACCGGACATTACGCCCTGATCAAGGGCTCCTCACTAAAATCACTGATACAGCAACTCAGGGCAGGAAACCAAACACCGGTAAGGGTTACATTTAATAACATACGAACGATTGAAGAGTTTTGCAGAATTATCAGCCGCCAGTTGGCACTTGACTCCGCTGCATTGTATCAAACCATCTATGAGGGCGAACTTATAAAGTCCGGTGAATTCAGCCAATATACGATATTGAATGCATTTATTCCCGACACATATGAATTTTACTGGAATGTCTCAGCAGAAAGATTTATTGAACGTATGCTGAGAGAGTACCATGCTTTTTGGAACGAAAATCGTAAATCGCAGGCAAAATCAATCGGGCTGACAGCTCATGAAGTTGGCACATTGGCATCTATCGTTGATGCCGAAACGATTAAAGCTGAAGAGCGGGCAGAAATTGCCGGAGTATATATCAACCGGCTCAAAAGAAACATGCGTCTTCAGGCAGATCCTACCATACGCTTTCTGATGCAGGATACAATCCGAAGGGTTTTATACAAGGATCTGCGTATTGAAAGCCCCTACAACACATATCTCTATGCAGGGCTTCCCCCGGGACCTATACGCATGCCATCCCCCCAATCCATTGATGCTGTACTTAATCCCGAACAACACAACTACCTTTATTTTTGTGCCAGGGAAGACCTGAGTGGATATCATCGTTTTGCAAAAACATTACAACAACACAATATCAACAGGAGAAAATACCAACAAGCCATAAACAAACTCAAAATATACCGGTAAAAATATATCCAATACAAACAACAAAAAAATATCAGTATGGAATTAAAAAACAACACCTACGAAATCGGGAATGTAGCCGTTGAAGCTTTATGTGAAAAATATGGAACGCCTCTATATGTTTATGCCACAGATAAAATCACGGCACAATATCACAGGATCAAAAAAGCCTTTGGGAAGGCTGATGCAGAAATCCATTATGCCTGCAAAGCATTAAGCAACATCAACATACTCCGGCATCTTCAAAAACTGGGTGCCGGCCTGGACGCTGTTTCTCCCCAGGAAATTGCTTTGGGTCTCCGTGCAGGATTCTCTCCGGAAAAGATCATATTCACCCCCAACTCTGTCAACATGGAAGAGTACGATTATGCTGTTGAAGCCGGGGTAAAAATTAATATTGACAGTATTTCCATGCTTGATCAATTTGGCGAAAAATATAGCTAAAATATCCCTGTCAGCATACGCGTTAATCCACATGTCATGGCAGGAGGAAATAAAAAAATAAGTGTCGGTCATATTGACTCAAAATTTGGCATCTCAGTAGATCAACTTGACGAAGCTGCGGCTGTGGCACAAAAGAACAAGCTGAAAATAACGGGCATACACATGCATGCAGGAAGTGACATTCTTGACATAGAAGCATTCATCAAAGGAATGGAAATTCTTCTGAAAAATGCTGAACGATTCAAAGATCTGGAAATGGTTGATCTGGGCAGTGGCTTTAAGGTACCATACAAACCGGATGACAAGCAGACTGACATGGAAAATCTCGGAGAAAGAATTGCTGAAAGCTTTCATGCCTTCTGTAAATCATACGGACGCAACTTACAGCTCATTTTTGAACCCGGCAAGTTTTTGGTAAGCGAAGCAGGTATATTTCTTGCACGGGTAAACGTGATAAAAAAGACCCCCAACACTGTATTTGCAGGTCTTAATACAGGTCAGAACCATTTTATCCGACCTATGTTCTATGACGCTTACCACCATATACTCAACGTATCCAACCCCAGGGGGGCGGAAAAACCTTATTCTGTGGTTGGCTATATCTGTGAAACCGATACTTTTGCATGGAAACGTCCTGTTCCTGAGCTGCGTGAAGGAGATATTGTTGCTTTTAAAAATGCGGGAGCCTATTGCTTTTCGATGGCCTCAAACTACAACTCCCGCCTACGTCCGGCTGAGGTGATGGTACATGAAGGGAAAGCTCATTTGATCAGAAAAAGGGAAACATTGGATGATTTGCTCAGCAATCAGGTAGAAGTGCTCTAAATAATCATTGCTTCTTTTGAAAGGCAAGGCTTATTGTTTGATAGATCAATTTGGCTGTTAGAAAATCAGGTGCATGCAAACCTGTTACAGGGGCTAATTCAACAACATCAAAGCCCACGATATTTGATTTATCGGCTATTGCAGCAAGTAGCTTAATTAGCTGTTGGTACTGCAATCCGCCCGGTTCAGGCGTTCCGGTTGCAGGCATCACCGAAGTATCCAAAACATCAAGGTCAATGGTGATATATACATTCTTTGCAAGCTGGTCTGTCAGGTTTTCAATCCAACAATCCTTATCATACATTTCGTGCGCAAAAAACACACGTTCAGGATGTATGGCTTCTTTCTCTTCCTTAGACATACTCCTTATGCCTATCTGAAAAATATCCTTTGTGCATTCCCCTGCCCTGGCCATTACACATGCATGATTCAATGAAGAGCCTTCGTATTCCTGACGAAGATCTGCATGGGCATCTAACTGCACAACAGAAAGCCCCTCTCCATAATGGGCACAAACAGCCTGAATGGCTCCAATGCTGACTGAATGATTTCCTCCAATAACAACCGGGAATTTCTTATCAGTCAGAACCCGTTCAACAGCCGCACGAACATCAGAAATAACACCTTCAGTATTCTGATTTGTGTTAACATAAGGCAGGGTATGCATTCCCCTTCTGAACACCTCACGATCAGTCAGGATATCATAATATTCCAACTGGGCTGATGCATTGAATATAGCATCGGGAGCTTTATCAGCCCCTTTTCCCCATGAACTTGTTGCATCAAAAGGGACAGGTAAAAATACAATAGCAGCCTCTTTATAAGCTGCTATCATATTTTCAGATTCTCCAAAAAAACTTTGGTTCATACAATCATGTTCTTATGACAGGATAAATATAATTCAGAAAGCAAATCGCCACCAAAGCAGTGCCATATGTCTTTTCAGGCACAAAACTTTCGGTTATAAGGTGAATGTCATCCAAAGAATAATCTTCCTCAAAACCATTGATATACAACTCGTTTAAACTTGCATGAAGAAGTGCCGTTATTTCCGATACCGGATATTGTCCATTGTGTTCACAAACCAGTCCGCCATATCGTTGTCCGGTTTTACGGTGGTGCAACCATCCGTACACGATACCTGCACTGATACATTCTCCTTTTCTACCGCTTGCAGCGGCCATTATGGTTTCCATAACAGCTCCATGTACCATTGTTGAGATGTCAGGTTTAGAGACTTCTCTTGCAATCGAAGGTAAAATAGAAGAATAGGTCATGATATTAGACCTTTCAATTCCAGCCTGTTTAAGAGCCAGATGATAAGAACCGGCATGTATCGTGATATCACTTTCTCCGGTTCCTCTGGTCAGGAAGTAATCTTTGGGGATACGGTTACCTATAACCATTCCTTTTTCAGCATCTGAAGCACCAGCTACTTCCCTGCAGATCAATGGATTGTCAAGCAATTCTTTCATTTCGGCATAAAACGGTTTTTTAATTAGACAAAAAATGCACGCAAATATATGACAATATTTGATCTGGGGAGATAAAAAAGATAAAAATCTTGATTTGTTGATTAATTCTACTTTGACATATTCATTATAACTACAAAAAAAATCCTGTTTTACCCTGAAAAATTCATTTAATAATATGTCAGAGAATTAAAATCAGATCATTAACTTATTGCACCAGTGGATATCCCTGAGCCTCCCACTCCAGTATTCCTTCACGCATATAATATACATTTTTAAAGCCCTGCGCCTTCATCTTTTCAGTAAAACGATCCGCCCGTCGGTGGCTTGTACAATAAACCAAGTAAGTGCGTCGCC
>CAYSRH010000206.1:0-4316 GCA_964433245.1 uncultured Bacteroidales bacterium
AGGGAGTGCAAAAATAAATAAACTTTCATTGATCTACAAAGAATCTTGTTAAAAAAATGTGGAAAAACGGAAAAAGTAAAAATATCAAGCCAAATATTTATTCATACAACCAAAAAAAATATTTAGATCAATGGGCTTTATTAAATATCCTTCACAACCGGATTTTTCAGCTTTTTTCATTTCTTCCGGATAGGCATGTGCTGTTTGGGCCACAACAGGTAGCCCGGGGGTATGTTTTTTTATTAATTTTGTTGCCTCGTAGCCGTCCATGACAGGCATTTTGATGTCCATCAACACAAGATCAATGACAGGTCCTTTTTTTACAGTTTCTAATGCTTCTTTTCCATTTGTTGCATGAAGCACTTCTACTTTGTAACGTGAAAGCATCTCCCTCAGGAGCAAATAATTGTTGATTTCATCTTCAACAATTAAAACGACTTTTTTTCCTTTTTTGTCCATGACAGTATATTTAATTACAATGTGATAACATTTTATGTTTGTTTAATTGGAATGGTAAAATAAAAAACAGAACCCTTTTCTTCTTTTGATTGAACACGAATATCGCCACCCAGTAAGTCAACAAATGATCCGGCGATGGAAAGCCCAAGCCCTGTTCCTCCATAAGTCCTGTCAAGAGAAATCTCTCCTTGTCTGAAAGGTTCAAAAATCATATCCTGATGCTCTTTTTTAATACCTATTCCTGTGTCGGAGACGTAAAACTCAATCATATCTTTTTTCTTCGTATAACCAAATTCAATATTTCCGTGCGGGGTAAATTTTATTGCATTGTTTAACAAATTTGTAATGATTTGTGTTAGTTTGCTTTTGTCTGTAAAGACGGTCATATCTTCATCAGAAGTCTTTAGAGTCAGGGATAAATGAGGATTGTCTATGCTGCGGGATACTTGTTTATAGATATCCCTTAACAGGCTGTTGAGATTACAGTCTTTTTTGAGCAATCTTATTTGTCCGGTTTTGATAGTGGATATAATGATGATGTCATTGATGATCGAAAGAAGCTGTTCACTGCTTTTGATCACCAGATCTGCATAATATTGCCGTTTCTCAGGGGCAAGGGCATCTGCCTTTAAAAATGATGAAAATCCAACAATGGCATTTAAGGGTGTGCGGACCTCGTGTGAAAGATTGTTCATAAATGCTGTTTTTAGATTGTTGCTCTCTTCGGCTTTTTCTTTGGCCTTGATCAGGTCATCCCGTGTTTCTTTTCTTTCCGTAATATCTAAAATAAATCCTTGCAAATGAAGTAATGTGCCATCCGGGAATATGCCTGTGCCCATTTCTTCTACCCACCTTATGCTTCCATTCCGGTGAAGGATTCTGTATTGGATGACATAGTTTTTTCTTTTTTCAACGGAAGCACTAATTTCATTATAGACTCTTTTTCGGTCTTCTTTATGGATATGCTTTGAAAAATCGTTTCCTTTCTTTAATAAATAAGATTTTGGATATCCTGTCAGTACTTCTGCCTGATCATTCAGATAAAGCATTGTACAAGTTTTGTTCAATTCACAGACAAAGATGGTTCCCGGCACATTTTCTGCCAGGGTGCGGAATTTTATTTCTCTTTCCCGCAATGCATCTTCTTGTTTTCTCTTTTCTGTGATATTCTGCAAAATGCATTGTGTCTGAATAAAAATGCCTTTGTTATCAGTCACCGTTTTTCCTTCAAGTGATACAACAATGATTTTTTTTGATTTGGTGATGAGCTTGAATTCCATAGAACAAATTTGACCTTCTTCAATTAATTCTTGAAAACGGTTTTTCATAAAAGGAATTTGCTCTTTTGGCATAAATTCAGACATTCTCTTGCCCAAAACTTCTGCTTTGGAATAACCTGTCATTTCTTCCCAGGCAGGGTTGACATCAATGATTTGTCGATCAGAATTCAATGACTGATATGCAATGGGGGTATTTTCAAAAAGAAGCCTGAAGCGTTGTTCATTTTCAAAAAGCTTTGATTCACGGGCTCGTGATAATAAGTTAATTAAAAGATCGCATTTTTGTTGGAGATTCATCAGGAATTTGGATAAATCCGGGATATTTTCAAAAACTGCATCAGGAAAGACAGACAAAAAAATGTTTTTTATCTGTTCTTCAGAATTTCCACATAGTACAATATGTTTGCACATAGCAGCAAGGGTTTTTTACTAACTAAGTATATATATTCTATAAATATACGTGCTATTTATCAGGAATCAAAATTTCTTCTTTGTTTTTATTATTGCCTGATAAAAAGAATTTTTATAGCTTTGTTATTATCTTTACATGAATAGCCTGTCATTAATTAACACATAAAAGATTATGAATCATGGAATTTGAAGCGGTGTTTGTTTTGGCTTTGATCGTTATCATGATTGCAGCACTTGTTAAAGAGATATTAAGAACAGGCATTATCCTTTTTTCTACATTATCTGTTTTAATGGCTGCCGGTGTTATTTCTGCTGAGGAGTCTCTGGCAGGATTTTCCAACAAAGGGGCAATTACGGTTGCCATTCTTTTTCTTGTAAGTGAAGGAGTTCGGCAAACCGGGGCGATTAATATCATAGCAACAACATTTCTCCCCAAAAAGAAAACCATCCTCCCCACGCTTCTTCTGAAGATCATGTTGCCCGTATCTTTTATGTCTGCATTTCTGAATAATACACCGATCGTTATTATTTTTGGACCTATTATTAAAAAGTGGGCAGATAAAATGCGTTTGCCTGCGTCAAAATTTTTAATTCCCCTGTCATACGCAACAATGCTTGGGGGAATGTGTACCCTGATTGGCACGTCCACGAACCTGGTTGTACACGGCTTGATGCTGGACAACGGTTTCTCAGGCATTGGCATGTTTGAAATTGCCCAGGTAGGTGTTATTGTTGCTTTTGCCGGATTTTTATACCTGGCCTTTATTGCTCCTTTATTATTGCCGGGGAGGAAAAAAGGAGAAGCTGAACCGATAGAAAAAAAAACGTACTTTTACAATATCAGCATTCCCGAGAAAAGTTCTTTTGTGGGGAAAAAAATTGTCAATGGACATTTCCCGGAACATCATGATATATTTGTTACAGTACTGGAACGAAACGGTAAAACAAAAAAGACCACTTCCGGAGAGACAGTAATTAAAAAAAATGACAAATTGGTGATTCGTGGCAATATAAATAGTTTACAACAATTAATTAGCATTTCCGGGATTACCATAGAGGATTGGGAAAATATAGACAATCATTTTAAAAGGAGCAAATTACAACAGGTTGAAGCTGTTGTGTCGGATTCTTTTCCCGGCATAGGACAAACATTAAATGAATTTAATTTTTATTCTCATTACCGGGCAATTGTTGCTGCAATTCATCGAAACGGAGAAGAAATCTCAACCCATACGGGGGATATCCCTATTCGTGCGGGGGATAATCTGATACTTCTCGCTACCCAAAATTTTGTGAATCGGTGGAGTGACCGGCGAGACTTTTATCTGGTTTCGGAGACAGGACAGGTCGAAACACCTGTTGGCAGACCACGATTGTATTTTGCCCTGGTTCTGATCTTACTGATGATCGCCGGAGCTACTTTTGGAAAATACCTTCCGGGAGTAAACGGAACGGAACTGGATATGTTCTATTTTGCTGCTGTTATTACAACACTTATGTTTTGGACAACACTTATTTCTGCCAAAAACTATACGCGACACATTGATTGGGATGTGCTGATTACCATTGCATGTGCCTTTGGTGTCAGTAAAGGCATGCAAAATTCGGGCTTGGCGGATATTATTGCTTATGGAGTAATCAATTCAGTTGAGAACCTCGGACCTGTTTTCGCTCTCGCAGGGGTTTATCTTGTCACAACATTCTTTACTGAGGTCATTACCAATAATGCTGCTGCAGCATTGGTATTTCCTATTGCTTTATCCGTTGCGAATCAAATGGGAATTAATCCACAGCCTTTCTTTATTACAATATGTGTGGCAGCATCAGCCAGTTTTGCAACCCCCATAGGCTATCAAACCAATTTAATTGTACAAAGCATTGGCAACTATAAATTTAAAGATTATCTCCGGGTTGGTATTCCCTTGAATATAATCACTTTTATTTTAAGCATGATCTTTATCCCAAGAATATGGGGATTTTAATATAGAATACAGAAAAATTTTGGTTATCGGGTTATAAAGTAATGAAGGAACAAGGTAACAAAATTTTTTGTTTAACCGTTGAATCTTTTATTCGTTTAATCGACGACTTGTAAGCCTTGATTTTTGTCAACTTTTCATCAAGTACCCGAGATATGGGAATCTAACATCAAAACAGATAACTTTG
>CAYSRH010000207.1:0-4314 GCA_964433245.1 uncultured Bacteroidales bacterium
CTTACTGTTTCTAACAATACGCCTTGTGTGTTGTATATTTCAACCTTGCTGAAATTGGGCATTTCAATGTTTACCAGGCCACGGGTGGGGTTGGGGTAGAGGTTGTATTTTGCAGGTGAGGGCGAGGTTAAAATACTATTGGGATTGTTAACCATTACTCTGATGTTGGCAGTATCGTAATAAATTTCGTCAAACACCCTTGCCAAAAGATGATATTCATTGTCTGGCGTTAATAATCCGGGTTGTTTTATGCTCAAAATACCGGTAGCTGTATCCATGGCAAATATTTCATCCGCATTGCCATGGAGTATTTCATAGCTGTGTTTTGTAATAAAACCGTCAGGGTCGTAAGCAGTAAGGGTAACAATTTCGGTATTTGCAACTATATCATTGGCAATATAAATAGTAGTGTCGGACAAAACAGGAGGGTTGTCGTTTACATTCAGTGCCCTGATAACCATTGGCACTTTGTATAGCAGGTCATTGTATTCAAGCTGAAGATAAACACCATAGTTTTGTTTTGTTTCGTAGTTGAGTGGAGCAGCCAGAACCAAAGAATCATTGGACAGAGTAAATGTTTCATAATCGGCGTATAAGGTATCGGGTATGATGGAGATGATGAAATTAGAAGAGTCTTTGTGGTTGATATTGATTTTGCTGATTTTTGTGTGGATGGGGATGTTTTCGGGGATGAAATAATTAAATAAACTGATTATTGGGTTTAATACCGAAATTCTAAGTCCTGTTCCAATTGAAAAACCGTTATGCCGATTCTCAGTTATTGAAAATATATTTTCTCCTGCAAGACCATTTTTAGAAGTTAAATTTTGCCATGAAATACCATCAAATATTACTATACCATTATGCAATCTGCTGAAAATAAGTATATTTCCATCATCGCTAATTTCTATTTTACCAGAAATCCTTGGGGTATGATTTTTAGGTATTGATATTTTGGTGAAACTAAATACATTATTATCCATTTCTGTTTTAATCAAAAAAGAGTCAGCACTTAGCCAAAGTTGATTTGATTGTTTATTAAATTTAATGTCATATAAAATATTAATATTAGAAAAAGGCTGAATATTGATATTTTCTGTGTTCAATACTGAATCTATTTTAAAAAATTCCTGATTGCTAATAGCATAAAATTCATTTTCATTTCCTTGTTCGATAGCGTTTATTGATTTTCCACTAATTACAGAGGTTATGGTATTGTTTTGGTAAAAATCTAATCCATTAGAAGATGCTATCCAGATTTTATCATTGCTACCTGCCATAATCTCATTTATTTCATTTGAACTTAGTCCATTTTTAGTATTCAAATGCAAAATACCATTTTCATCATGATAATATATACCGGAATCTTTTGTGCCTGCGAAAATATTATTATTTTGATCAAATTCTAATGCCGTTATTTCTGGATTATTGAAAATTCCAGAACTTATGGTGTCTGACAATACTTTATTTATCATCCATTCTCCTTCTTTCAAATAGTAGAGATTGCCTTTATATGTGCCGGCATACAACAAACCAATTCTATTTTTTTTTATACAGGAAACACCTTCGCCAATTACATCAACAATTAATGAATCTTTTCCAATATAATATGCCCAGTTGTTTCCGTCGAATTTTCCAAAGCCCCTTGCATTTGACGGAAAGTAACCATTGTATTTGTAATCAAACCATAGGTTTCCCGATGAATCAAATTTCAATTCATCCACCCAGTTGCCATGAAGACCATTTTCTTTTGTAAAATATTCCCAAGTGCTGTCGGTATTGTACTTGTTTATCCCACCACCTTTTGTTCCAAACCATTTGTTGCCATCTTTGTCGATTGCAACAGAAGTGATTATCATGGAATTCAGTCCTTTTGTGGTATCCAGGTAATGCCATTGGTTATTCTTAAAGTGTGCCACTCCATTTTGAACAACCCAAAAGCTATTGTCCTTGTCGATTGCCATTGCATTGAAGCCAACTGGCAATGAATCCCGGTGGAGCGTCCATTCAAGGCTGTCCCATAAATACAGAAAAGTTCCATCCTCGCCATTGGTTCCAACCCAGGTGGATGCTGAATCGGGAAGGAATTGGATGACGGGGGATTTCGTTTGGACTTTTTGTACTGAATCTTTGGTAAAAATGGTAACAGAGCCAGCATACCAGGAATGTTCCTGTCCGACCCAGAGATTTCCATTTTGGTCAAAGTTTAAGGAGCTAATCACAGCATATTTATTTGTATAACCCTCTATTTCATTAAAAACGACACACTTTCTATTCAACAGATAACCAACCCCTTTATTATTTGTCGCATACCACAGTTCATTACCATTTATTTCAAGATCATAAACATAAATTCCAGATAACCCATTATGCGTTTCATATTTATTAAGGATTTGCCCTTGATCGGAAAATGCGACAATCCCCCCGCCTGTAGCCATCCAAACCGTGTCATTAACAAATTCAAAATCATTTACATTGTATATATCGGTATGGTTTAAAACAGAGTATTGCTGTCCAATCACGGCAGGGTAAGATATAAAACAGAAAGAAAAAAGCAATACAAAATGATATGTGATTCTATACTTCATAATATTTTCGTTTTTTTGTTATTTTTCAATGCACGATTAAAGAAGCTCCTGATTGTACTTCCAGATTGTTAAAAAACAAAATACCACCATCAGCATCTATTTCTATAGCTGCATTATTAGAAATGGTTATATTTTTATATACCGTGGTAACATAATCATAAGGAATTGTAATGGTTTGATTTGATGTGAAAGATTTATTTGTTTGGAAACGGCATGTTTCTATCCTCTCATAAGATAGATTATCAGGGTCAAGCCAGTCTTTAAGACGTGTATCAGATGTGCTGCCGCCATTCCATGAGTAAGAAAGTTTCCCAAAAAAACATTCCTTGTCCGATGTGGAACATGGATCTCCCTGTTCTGCAGAACAACCATTAAGTTGTCCGACAATTAAATGATCTTCATTATACAAAGGTGATCCTGAAGAACCTGGCTGCAGTGCACCATTAGAAAACCTTATGTGCCAGTGAGTATTACTATATGTAGTGCAGTTGGTACAACCATTCTGACTTTCAAAGCAATCTGAACTTCTGTCACCAATTCCGTATGTTGCTTTCATCAAGTCATTGCATGGATGGTTCAGGCATGTTGCATTGGTTGGAAGTTTATTGAGCCTTTTCCATCCGGCATAAAATATTTCCGAATCTTCTGGGATGCTATTATTCATTTCTATTAAAGCAAAGTCAGAGTATCTATAACCGGCAATAATGTCCGCACCACCTGTAATCTGTGTATATCTATAATCCATTTGCATAGCATTGCATGATGATGTTTTATTAAAAAATTTAAAACTCCAATCGTCTACATAATTATAATCAGTGGTTTGGATTAGACAATTATCGTCTTCATCAATGCAATGGAAGGCGGTTAAAATGTATGGTATTTTATCAAAACCGGCATTCATTATTACAGCTCCTGTTACTGCTGTTCCATCTCCCCTGTCAATAAAGGCAATTGTGCCGGTTTCTTCAGTATAGGAACTTAAACAAGATGCATCAATATGGCAATCAGCAGTGCTACAAATACCAGAAAAAGCTTTTTCACCAAAAACAATTTTCCTTAAACAGAAATCTGTATTAATCCTGTTTTCACTATAACTGATAACTTCAATTATTATGGTATCCTCCTGTATTGTTGGAGTAAAATACTTTTCATGATAATCAGAAAAAGCATCAAGAGTTAAAATTATTTCTTCTGAATTATTACGTATCGAAAAAACGTCACCTTTAGAAATAGTAAATCCTTTAAAGAATATTTGAATGGATTCAGCGTTATTTCTTATCAGTTTTATCCTTTTTGATAAAACATTTTTTTCTGAAATAATTGGTGCCTCATTTAGAAATATTTCGGTATAAATCGGTATACCAAATCTTATATATTTATTGTTGTTTATTTCTGAAGATACATAATCGTTAAACCGTTCTTCATTTTCAACCGATACATTAAGAACATATTCATTTTGTTCATGGTATTTTTTAAAGTGGTATAAATCATTCACATCAATCTTATTCTGTGAGATAACCCCATTCTTATTATTAACTTGACCTATGCCGGAATAAGCTGCAACAAAAGAACATGCAAACAATAATAACATTTTATTTAAGAAATATAATATTTTCATGATAAGATATTTTCAAATTTATTAAAAAACTAAACTACTCCGTCAAAATCATTTTCTTCGTATCCACTTCCTGTCCATCAACAATAAGCGTGTAAAGGTACATGCCCG
>CAYSRH010000208.1:0-4229 GCA_964433245.1 uncultured Bacteroidales bacterium
TTATAACATGGCTTAAGAGTGTTACCACCAAACAGGTTGTTCTGACCCCGGGTTTATGTTTTGTCCGATTGATGTAGTTTTTAGACTCCCTGTTTTCCTTGTAAATCCCTGAAGATTTTTGATTTCATTTTTTAGTTTAAAACATGACTCCCCAATTCGGAGTATGTTGACCCCTTTAGAAGGAGTTTTTTCGAAGCAAAAGATATGGGTTAATATTATTACAGACAGATATTTGCAGTATTCCCGAGTAAAGCCGGCAGGGTTTCCTATCCAAAACAGGCAATGTATTTGGGACAACAAAAAAGGCGCCAACCATTGTCAGCGCCTTCTCTTTCTTGTTAAACAGCATTGTTATGCTACCCGGGCTCATTCTGTGTTTGTGTTTTGTCTTTTCCATACTTCTTTTGCAGGAGTTCACTCTGGTATTTCCGGTAGCTGGGTCCGTAGATCTTTACGATCACAGAGTAATGGAAGATGCGATCCAAAATGGCGCTGGTGGAGATGGGGTCTCCCAGGAACTCCGGCCAGTCTTCCTCCTGGATATTGGAAGTAAAGATCATTGGTTTGCTTTGTTTGTAACGTTGATCGATCACCTTGAACAACAGGTGGGCTTCCTTGACTACCTGCAGTTCCAGGCGATCATGCCCCATCTCATCGATCAGCAGCAACTCACAGTTGATGTATTTTCTGATCCTTTTATCCAGGGTCTTTTCAAATACACCCAGGTTCAGGTCCCTGATCAGCTCACTGCATGTAGTGTAATAGGTTTTGTAACCTTGCTGACAGGCTAAAAGGGCAAAGCTCTGGGCCAGATGACTCTTACCGGTTCCGTTATTCCCGAGAAACAGGATGGACTCTTTTCGATCGATAAACTCCATCGACGAAAGATCCATAACTAACCTGCGGTCCAGTTTTTTCTGGAAGTCAAAATCAAAGCCAGCGAGCATTTTTAATGGCTGTGGCAGGCGACTTTGCCTGACCAGGTACTCTACGCGCCGTTTCTTTTTTTCTGCAGCCTCTGATAGTACGATCTGCCGGATAAATTCATAATATCCCGGATCTTCTTTGCTGGCCTGATCCAGCAGTTGCCGATATTGCCCGGCCAGTTGCTTTAGACCCAAGTACTGACACATCTGGGTAAACTGCTCTGTTTGTTGTTGTGTAATGGTTTTATCTTTATTGCTCATAATCATTTCGTTTTTTTGGTTTGAAAGATAAACGGGCACTGTAACGTGGCTCGGAGTTGTTTTGTAAAAAACCTTCGATGGTGGCAGCATCAAAGACCTTGTACTGCCTGGCCCTGTGAACAGCCAGAAGGATATCGTCAATATGGTAAAGGGCTTTCAGGGCAAGGAGTCTTCTCAGGTGATACCTCCACGAGGTGGACTTATGGCGTTTTACCTGCTGGATATATCCTTCCATTTCCGGGGAAAAGTCCTCCAGGCGCCGGATCACATCTGCTATGGGGACACTGCTTGTTTTTTCTGTTTTAGGTGGCTTGCCCACGTAACGTTCTTTACGGCCTGCCTGGGCCAAAGGATGTTCAGCTATTTTTTCTCCCCCGGGTGAATAAGCCTCCAGGTGCTCTTCAGTGATCCGTACTGTGCAGGTCTCATACATGTACCGCGGTGGAACCACGTAATGGTATCCTTTCCATTGCAGGCAGGACTCCTGGTTTACTGTAAGGTAAGCAACCTGTGATGTATCAAAATGATGCACCGGAAGTCGCTGCAGGAAAGGAAGCTCATCCTGGTACATTTCAATGGGCTTCCTGCGGGTGGTGCCATGAATACGCTGATCATTGATCCCGGTAAGCCACTGGCGAAGTTGCCCGCGAAGATCCTCATGGTCTCTGAACTGACGGCCCTTTAGAAAACTTCGCTCAAAGTAATAAAACGGCCGCTCTACTTTCAGGTTCTCAGTGGGCTTTCCCGGGGTAATGGCAAGAGGACGGAACCGGTAATGGGTAGCAAACTCAAGGAACTTACGGTTAAATACCGCCTTGCCCATTTCCCAACGGTCCACGCAGGCCTTCTGGTTATCACTCTTAATCTCAAAGGGTACACCATCCAGGTAGATAAAGGCCGCAATCAACTCCCTAAATAGGGTTCCCTGGGTTTTGTCATCCACCAGGTTCATGTACTGCCGGCGTGAATATGACAAAATGTAGCTGAAAAAAGTGACCTTCTCGGTTTTCCCGGTCAAAGTAAAGGTAATATTGTAATCGCTCCAGTCATGGTTGGCCCGTTGGCCCGGGTCCGTTTCTACCATCATAATGGGCGTTTTTGTTGCCACCTGACGAACCTCTTTGAGATAGTAACGAAGAATTGTTATCTCCCCGTCAAAACCCTTTTCACAGATCAACTCATAAATCCGCTGCCCGGTGATATCCGGGTATTTTACCAAGAGATCACCGATATACTCCTTGTATGGGTCCAGTTTACCTGGTCTTCGTTTTTTTGCTCCGATTTGCTGGCCAAGGGTGGTATCGCGTAAAATCCTTTTTGATACCAGTATCCGGCGGATACGTTTTCGTGATACAACAAGCTCACGGGAGATTTTTCGGATCGACCACCCCCGGTTATGATAGAGGGTTACGATCAGGTTCTCTAATTGTTCATCTTTCATTTTTTCGTGATGTTTTGTGTTTTATGGATTTGTAAATGGCAGGCGGCCTGTTCTATGGCAATGGCACCATCCTGGATTAATTCTATGCCGGGACAAAGCAGGTCTCCTTCAGCTTGCTGTAATGCCTTCAGGCGAGGGTCATCCAATAACTTCAGCAAATCCTGCATCCCGGCAACAACCGTTTGTATGGAGATGGCTACCTTATTGCCATAACCACTAAGCCGGGGATCATACATTTGTTCAAAGCGGTCGTTTCCGTTGACCTTGTACAACGCCTTCTCCGGGGCTCTTAGCAGAAGTTGTTGTGACTGCTGATCTTCAGCCTCCAGGTAAGCATCCACCAACCTGTCACTCTGACGACTGGTAAGTCCATGCAAGCCAATCACCCGGGCAACGGCTACCTGGTTGCCGCGCGGCAACCGCATCAAGGCCCGGGCATGGCTGCTGGTCAATACCCCCATGCGGATGTCCGCGGCTATCTGATCATCTAATTTGCCGACTAACGATAACCTGCGGCTCACCCATGAGGTGCTTTTGCCCGTCAGTCGAGATAAATGACCCTGATCCATGTCATGGTTCTCCAGCAGATCCTGTAATACCAGGGCCTCTTCATAGGGCTCCAGTGACCGGCTGCTCCAGTTATAACTCAGCAGCAATACTTTGGCCTGGTCCTGATCAACCTTGAGTAACTGACAATCGAGCGTGTCTAGCATAAGAGTCTCTGCTGCATATAGTCGCTTAAACCCATCAATGAGCTGAACCCCTGATTCGTGAAGGCGGGCAACCACTGGTTGCAACTGACCATGCAAACGCATCGACTTTTCAACCTGCAAGATCCTGCCCATGTTCATTACACGCATCTGGCCAAGGGACAGGTCAAATTCACTTATGTGTATCTCTTTGATCTGATTGTGCACCGTGATAATTTTTTCTGCCGGTAAATGTAGATAAGAGATTTTTTTTAAACTAACGTGTCCGTCTTTACAATCAACCCGGTTTTTGCGGAAAATGCGCATCCAGGCCTTGTTGTAACTGCATTTGGAGCATAAACGCGTCCGTCTTTACAATTTTTCCCCTTTTTACCTTAAAACCCGCATAAAAGCTGTCTTGTAAGGGCTGCAGAAATAACGCGTCCGTCTTTACAATCATTGAAGAAGACTGTTTTTGCCGCTTTTTATTGCGCATTTTTTGCTTCTCACGATTACTGGACTCATATTTCGGGTGAAGGCCACGATACATACGTTGATAAGCATATGCCGGACGTTTGTCCCGCCAACGCTTATTACGCTGCTTGCGCAAAATCTTGCCTTGTGGCGTAGAATCTACTTTTCTTTCAAATGCCCGCTTTCTGGCATTCTGACAAACAGCAGATGAACAATACTTTTGCTTTTTCTTTAATCGGGGATTACTCGTGGTGATTTTACCACAATGTCGGCAGGTGAATGTGTGAGGCATGGTTCTTTGTTTTCATGCCCCTAAAGATGGGAATAATTTATTGGTAACAGTTTTTACCCATAAGTGGGTACGGTTTTAGTCCTTGTTAAAACATATACAACCCAATCTTTTTCGAATAGCTTATTGGGAATACTGCCTTGAATTTT
>CAYSRH010000209.1:0-4227 GCA_964433245.1 uncultured Bacteroidales bacterium
ACACTCCGTTTCAAACAATTCCTATCGGCGAAATTAATATCAATAATCCGTGTCTTGAGCATCCGTCACAATTCCAGTTGGCTGTTGAACTGCAGGAAGATAATCGGCTTTTTAAAAATAGCTGGCGATTATGGGTGTTCCCAAATTCTGATGACTTAGAGGTCGATGTAAGGCGATATGAAGATTCTCGATCCGGCTACTATCCCATTCTAGATGTGCTGAAACCTGTAAAAAAATTGGAATCCTGCACTGCATCGGTTATTGTAACTGAAATATTAGATGATAGTGTAGTAGATTTTATGAGAAGGGGCGGGCGGGTGCTCTTGACAGCTGGCGAAGGTTTAGTTTTCCCCTTTGACGCACGTCCTCCAATGGAGGAGGAAGGACATTACTTTTTCACACCGGCAGCCCAGTTTGCGCCATTTGAAAACGGTCATAACGGAACCATCATTCATCAAAATCCAATTTTCAATGGGTTCCCGCATTCCGGATTCGCCGATTATCAATTTTACCGCCTTATGGCCGATCACCCGGCAATGGATATAGGGAGTTTAAAATTACAATCGATTGAACCCATTATCCGAGTTGTACATAAATATCCGGTCGGCCGATCACTATCCTACCTTTTTGAAGTAAAAATTGGTAAAGGAGGAATGCTTGTTTCCTCACTCAACCTGGACCCAAGCTTACCGGAGGCTCGTTATCTATTTAAGAATATGTGCCTTTATTTGAAGAAACCTGAATTCAATCCGAAAGCATTGATTAAATCTAACATATTAAAAAAAATTGTGAAATATAGCCAAATATAGAACATGTGGAGGAATCTGTACATGACATCGAAAGAACGGTTTATTAATACACTTACATTCAAGGAAGTTGACCGAATACCGGTTATGGAAATAGCAGCCTGGGTGCAAACCGTGGAGCGATGGCACGGAGAAGGTCTTTCAAAAAAAGTGAATCCTCAGAAATTATTTGGAGGAAACGAGTATTTCCAACTGGAAGGAGTGGAAGGCCCTCATATCGATTGCACTACTCCCTATCCCCCGTATGACAAAGAGATATTGGCGGAGAATGATCGCAATATAAAATTTATCGATGAAATGGGGCGGACCCGGCAGGCGTTAAAAACCGGAGAATTAAACGGTAGCCGTCTGAGCATGGATCAGTACATCGATTTCCCGGTCAAAGATTTTCCGAGTTATCGTGAGTATAGAAAGAGATTTGAAGGGAATTATGATGCCCGGTATCCTGCTAACTGGGAAGAAGTCAAAAAATATGCCGCTGCAACCGATAGACCATATCGATTAACAGCCCCTCATTCATCAACTTTCGGATTTTATAGCATGCTCCGAAATTGGATGGGAACAGAACGGCTCGCTTATATGCTGTACGATAATCCGGAATTGATCAATGAATGTTTGGATTTTTTAACGGATTTCATTATTCACCTTTTAAAAGGAGCGGTTAGAGACATCAAATTTGATTTTTGCTATATCCATGAAGATATGTGCTTCAAAAACGGACCCTTAATTTCCCCTCATATGTTCAAGGAGTTTTTTGCTCCACGATATAAAAAATATACTCAGTTTTTACGCGATAATGGAGTGAATCTTATCATCGTTGATACAGACGGTAATTTTGAAGATCTTATTCCTTTATTTCTAGAATGTGGAGTAGATGGATTCGGTCCAATCGAAATAGCTTCCGGCTTGGATCCGATGAAAATTAGACAAAGATATGGGTAAAAGGTTTGTATGATCGGAGGGATTGATAAACGAGTTCTCACACAGAATAAAGAAGCAATCGAAACGGAGTTACACACTAAAATGCCCTTAATACACAAAGGAGGCTTCATCCCCACCGTTGACCATGCCGTTCCGCCGGATGTTTCACTGGAGAATTTTATCTATTACCTAAACCGGAAACGGGAACTCATAATGCAATAAAAACTTTGTTGGAGAAAAGAATGAAGATAATCGACAGTCATTTTCACTTGGGAAATCATCCTGATTTTATTTTTTTTGATACATCTATCGCTACCTGTCTATTGACCATGGATCGTCTAGGAATAAAATATTGTATCAATACACATTCAATATTCACCCAATTGACCGATTTTAAAGGGGGAGTGGAAAAAAGCCGTTCTGCTTTCGAAGAATCTTCCGGTAGATTGTTAAGTTACATCCTTTACGACCCGAGGCAATCTGAAACTGCTTTGCACATTATCAAGCACAATTATGATAATAAAATTTTTAAAGGAATAAAGATTCATCCTTCGCGTCATCTTCTCTATGGAAGTGACGATGCCTATGAACCGGTCTGGGAGTATGCTGGTGCTAATAATATTCCTATACTTTCCCACACATGGGAAATATCTAGTTATAATCCGGTGCAAAAATATTCCTTCCCTACTCATTTCGAAAAATTTATCCGAAAATTCCCGCAAGTTAGATTTATGTGTGGACATGCAGGTGGACGGTATAGTGGCATATGCGCGTGTGTGGAGTTGATGAAAAGGTATCCAAATGTGTTCGCGGATATTTCAGGAGATGTGTATAATAATAAGCTTGTTGAATATTTAGTTAAAGAAGTAGGTTCTACACGTATACTCTACGGGTCAGACGGATTTTGGATTGATTGGCGAACTCAGCTGGGTATGGTGCTGGGAGCTAATATTACGTTTTCAGATAAAGAAAATATTTTCTATAAAAACGCACAGGAAATCTTTGGGCTATCTTAAGATTTCGAGATACAAAGTCAAACACGGTAAATATATTCCTGAAATTATTCATGTGTCTGTTGATTTCAAGGCATTAGGTGTTAGGGTGTAATTTCACTGTTTCTGCTCGAGTACATGAAAGTCGTTAACGGCTGAAGAGGATTTACTTTAGGTTGTCGTTCCTTATTTTTCGTTGTATCGTAGACGTGATTTCATCTGGTGCTCTATTTCATTGACCCGACCTACTATGCAGCGGGGAGAACGGGAAGCGGAAAGAACATAGAGTGCATCGATAATTGCAAGCTGAGCGATCATTGAATTAGATTGAGCAAAATGGATATTGCCTTCATAGCAAGCGGTAAGAAGTACAATATCCGCTGTTTCGGTAAGATGTGAATTAAGGTAATTAGTAATTGCTATTACCTTGATTTTCCGCCCGTGTGCGAATACCGCCGCTTCAATTACTGCCTTTGTATTTCCAGTGTGTGAAATAGCTATTAACAAGTCTTCTTTCTTCATGTGACCGGCCCGAACCAGCATCTCGTAGGGGTCCGTAACTACTTCAGCCCGGAAACCGGTATGTGAGAAAAGGAGGGCGGCGAGTTTCCCTATACTGCCTGATCCGCCTAAACCAAAAAAATATAGCATTCCGCTGCTGCTGATCAATTCCGCTGTTTTCTTTAATAGCGTAAAATCAACAGTCTTTTCAGTATCCTGCAGATTCGTTATACCCCGGGCAAAGGCGCGACGTATGGTAAGGTCTTCATCATCCGATTCTTGAAAAATGGGTAGTACTTCATCCGACTTATACTTTAAATCTTGAGAAAGAGCTATTTTAAATTGCTGAAAGTTTTTGTAATCGAGTCTGCGGCAGAAGCGGGAAATCGATGCTACCGAAGTCCCTACCTTTTGAGCTACGGTTTCTATTGAGCTGTTCAACTCCTCGATGTCGATTTTAAGAAAATAATCAGCAACTCGGCGTTGATTTTCATTTAATTCATTATAAATGTTTTTAATTCTTTGTTTTGCGGACATCAATTATTTTTTTTACCGATTCCCGGTTTTTTTGAAAATCCACTGTCTGCAAAAAGGATTCCTCTAACACGATACTGCCAAAGTAAATCATGAAATACCAGTTCATTTTCTGTATTTCTCTCCGTGTTGCAGATGAATGTCGCGTATCCTAATTTGCTTGTCTGTTCGGATACGACTTTTGCAATTTCTCGGAAATAAAAATCAAAAATATCTAGAACTATTAAACCAATAAGCTTTTTATCACAATGGCCGAATTGTTGGGCTGCGCTATTAAAAGTGGAATTAATCTTTTTTACAGCTTTGCGTTTTTTATCCGAAATGTGGTAAGCCGTGTTATTGATACCCCAAGAAACAGTCGAGATCGATACTTTTGCTAAAGCAGCAACATCTTGTATTGACATTTTTCTCAATTCTTTCCCTTTGATTTACAATAAAATACATTCTACCCGCTGTCAACCCGCCGCGTTGAC
>CAYSRH010000210.1:0-4211 GCA_964433245.1 uncultured Bacteroidales bacterium
CCTAATTCCTGTCATGTTAGTAAAGACTTTTGGAGGTGCCGTGTTTGGCATTGATGCTACAGTAATTGTAATTGAAGTAAATATAACCGTAGGTGTGAATTTTCAGTTGGTGGGCCTTCCTGATAATGCTGTAAAAGAAAGCCAGCAAAGGATTGATTCTGCATTAAGAAGTTGTGGGTATAAAATACCGGGGAAGCGGGTGGTTATTAATATGGCACCTGCAGATATCAGAAAAGAAGGATCTGCATATGATTTGCCTTTGGCGATAGGCATATTGGCGGCTTCAGAAGATATGCAGGCAGAAGGATTAGAACAATATCTTATCATGGGAGAACTTAGTCTGGATGGGAGCATACAGCCTATAAAAGGGGTATTGCCCATAGCAATAAAGGCAAAAGAAGCAGGATTCAAGGGATTTATCCTCCCTTCGGTGAATGCTCTTGAAGCTGCAGTTGTAGAAGGGATAGAGGTCTTTGGTGTAAGCCATATCCGGGAAGTGATAGATTTTTTCAATAAAAAAAATAACTTAAAATCTTTGCTTGTTGATATAGATGCAGCATTGCAGGATGAAGGTACTGTACCGGATCTTGATTTTTCTGATGTAAAAGGACAGGAAAATGTAAAAAGGGCTTTGGAGGTAGCTGCTGCCGGTGGGCATAATATATTGATGATCGGTTCGCCGGGAGCAGGAAAAACCATGTTAGCAAAGCGTATCGCTACAATTATCCCTCCACTAACACTCCCCGAGGCTTTAGAAACTACGAAGATACATTCTGTTGCGGGAAAATTACGGGGCGGTATGTCATTGATTAAAAACCGGCCTTTCCGATCGCCACACCATACGATCAGTGATGTGGCACTCGTTGGCGGAGGATCATATCCTCAGCCGGGAGAAATATCACTTGCACATAACGGAGTGCTTTTTCTGGATGAGTTGCCTGAATTTAAAAGAACAGTACTGGAAGTTTTAAGGCAACCTCTTGAAGATAGATTAATTAGTGTTTCCAGGGCAAAATTTTCAGTCGATTATCCTGCCAGTTTTATGATGGTAGCCTCCATGAATCCATGTCCTTGTGGATTTTATAATCATCCGGAAAAAGAATGTCTTTGTCCTCCCGGACTGGTCCAGAAATATCTGAACAGATTGTCCGGTCCGCTGTTGGATAGAATAGACATGCATATTGAGGTTGTCCCCGTATCTGTAGATAATCTTACCAATACGTTTTCTTCTGAATCCAGTTCACAGGTTCGTGAACGGGTTGTAAAGGCCAGAAATGTCCAGACAGAACGTTTTTCTTCTGATGCACGAAAAATACATTCAAATGCCCAAATGACAACCCGGCAGATTCATCAGTTTTGCCAGCTTAATGATGTTGGTAAAAATTTACTCCGCAATGCAATTGAAAAATTAGGTTTGTCTGCGAGAGCATATGACAGAATATTAAAAGTAGCAAGAACAATTGCGGACATGGAAAACATTGCGGACATACAACCTCACCATCTTGCAGAAGCAATTCAGTACAGAAGTCTTGACAGGGATATTTGGAATGCAAACTAAGAAAAAATGTATTTTTAGATAAAAGTTTAGCGGGATAAAAACAATAAATATTTTTTATTTCTTATATTTACTCCGTAAAATTTTTTTTAGTAAAAATTATATTATTTAATGTTTAACTTTAAATTGTTATACTTATGATACAAAATTCGATGTTTTGGGTTGTTCCGTTTAGTGCAGTAATGGCATTATTATTTGCCTGGTATTTCTTCAGAAATATGATGAAAAATTCTGAAGGGACTGATACAATGAAAAGAATTGCTGAGCATGTTCGTAAAGGTGCCGGAGCTTATTTACGGCAGCAGTACAAAATTGTTATTATTGTATTTTTAATAATAACGGTTATCTTTTCGATACTTGCTTATGGATTGGGAGTTCAAAATCCATGGGTGCCATTTGCTTTTATAACAGGAGGTGCTTTTTCCGGTTTGGCAGGTTTCTTTGGAATGAAGGCTGCAACATATGCTTCAGCCCGTGTGGCTCATGCTTGCCGCACTTCATTAAATGGCGGTTTGCGATTGGCCTTTAGAAGTGGAGCTGTGATGGGACTTGTTGTTGTGGGACTTGTTTTGTTGGATATTTCTATGTGGTTTATTATTCTTAATCATTTTATTGAAGATATGGATGGTGGATATAAGCTGATGACCATCACTGCGATTATGCTTACCTTTGGTATGGGGGCATCAACGCAGGCTTTATTTGCACGTGTTGGTGGTGGTATTTACACGAAAGCTGCAGATGTGGGAGCTGACCTGGTAGGAAAGATTGAAGCCGGAATTCCTGAGGATGACCCGAGAAACCCTGCTACAATTGCTGATAATGTTGGTGATAATGTTGGCGATGTCGCCGGTATGGGTGCTGACCTATTTGAGTCTTTTGCCGCTTCAATTCTGGCAACTGCACTGTTGGGGGCTGCTGCTTTTATGAATCATCCTGATCCTTCTGTACAAGAAAATGCTGTGATTGCTCCGATGTTGATTGCCGCAGTGGGTACTTTACTTTCAATATTTGGTATATTTATGGTTCGCACCAAGGAAGGAGCAACACAAAAGCAACTGCTTAAATCGCTTGGATTTGGTGTTAATTTGAGTGCAGCCCTTATCGTTATTGCAGCTTTTGTGATTTTATATTATTTGCAGATACCTAATTATATAGGTGTTTGGGGAGCAATTGTTGTTGGCTTGCTGGCTGGTATAGGAATAGGACAATCAACGGAATATTTCACTGCATCAGCATTTCGACCGACCCAAAAAATTGCAGAATCCAGTTCAACAGGTCCTGCTACTGTTATTATTAGTGGTGTGGGTACCGGATTAATTTCTGCCGCTATTCCTTTGGGTATTATTGTTGTGGCCATTACGCTGGCTTTTTCATTTGCTACTAATTTTGATTTCTCATTTGCCACTGGAAATACACTGAATGAGGGTTTATATGGTATAGGTATTGCCGCTGTTGGGATGCTCTCTACATTGGGTATTACACTGGCTACTGATGCATATGGTCCGATTGCTGATAATGCCGGTGGTAACGCAGAAATGAGCGGCTTGGAACCGCAAGTCCGGGAACGTACAGATGCTTTGGATGCTCTTGGCAATACAACTGCTGCTACAGGAAAAGGATTTGCTATTGGTAGTGCAGCCCTTACGGCACTTGCTCTTTTGGCATCATACTTCGAAGAAGTGAGGATGATGTTTGTGAAGTTTCTGGGTCGTCCCAATGAATTAATTAATAATATACCTGCGATTGATGCAGAATTTATAGATTTTGTCATGCATTATGAGATTCACTTAATGAATCCTCTTGTTATTGTCGGAATTTTCCTCGGTGTCATGTCAGTCTTCCTGTTTAGTGGAATGACAATGAATGCTGTGGGTCGTGCAGCACAACAAATGGTTGATGAAGTGCGTCGCCAGTTCAAAGATATTCCCGGCATCATGGAGTCTAAAACGGAACCAGATTATGCCCGTTGTGTCGAAATTTCAACCAAAGGAGCACAAAAGGAAATGTTGATTCCGTCATTGGTTGCTCTTCTGATACCTGTTGTTGTCGGATTAATATTTGGTGTGGCAGGTATTGCAGGACTTTTGTTGGGAACAATCTCCAGCGGGTTTGCATTGGCTATTTTCATGGCCAACGCCGGAGGCGCCTGGGATAATGCCAAGAAGTATGTGGAAGAAGGACATTGTGGTGGAAAAGGATCAGAAGCTCACAAAGCAACTGTTATCGGAGATACAGTAGGTGATCCCTTCAAAGATACCTCAGGTCCCAGCCTTAATATACTTATCAAATTAATGGTGATGGCTTCAGTTGTAACTGTTGGGGTGGCAGTTTCATACCACATTCTTTAAATACATTTTCGATAGATACAGATTTTTAAGAGCCGGAAAATTATTTTCCGGCTCTTTTTTTTAGCATATAATCGCTTTTCTCCGCTAATAGGAGCAATTGATTTCTAACAGTCAATATTTTTTCACAGCTTTACTTCATCTATTTCATTCTACAATCAGGACGCTGCAGCTTATTTATTATAGTCACGTAGTGACGACCTGTTTGTAAATAAAACCGCAGCGAGTAAAACAAGCCTCATTCGGGGCGACCTGTCGTAATAATTTGACTATCAGGTATATATACGAAATAATGTTTTTTTAATCGGACA
>CAYSRH010000211.1:0-1907 GCA_964433245.1 uncultured Bacteroidales bacterium
TATGACAAGGTCGAAGACATTTCCTATAATAAAGCCGGACTTGTTTTAGGCACTTCCAAATACACCCGTGAAGGTGATATCAACCAATTTTACCTAAAACGTCTTGAAGCTGCACGGCAATTGTATGAAGCGGGAAAAATCGATTGTATTATTGTAAGCGGCGACAACCGGGCTGCAAATTACAATGAACCGGAAATGATGCGAAAAGACCTGATCGAAATGGGGATTCCACAGGAAAAAATTTACCCCGATTATGCAGGGTTCAGGACTTTAGACAGCATGATACGGGCAAAATACATTTTCGGGCAATATTCATACACAGTAATATCTCAAAAATTTCATAATGAAAGAGCTGTTTTTATTGCAAGGAATAGAGATATCAATGCCATTGGATTTAATGCAGAAGAGGTTAGGACTTCATATGGCATCAGAGTTTATCTGAGGGACATGATCGCCAAAGTAAAAGTATTTATTGACCTTTATTCAAGTAAAGAACCTCATTTTTACGGAGATTTTATAAGTATCAAATAACCCAAACCGAACAATAATGATTACATATTATCAATTATCGCTGTACCGAATTCAGAACATTTTTTCAATTTTGCTCCTTCCATCAGGCGATGAAAATCATAGGTAACAAGCTTTTTGGAGATAGCACCATTCATTCCTTTCACTACGAGATCAGCAGCTTCCTGCCATCCGAGGTACTCCAGCATCATAAAACCGGAAAGTATCAATGATCCGGGATTTACTTTGTCCTGATTTGCATATTTGGGTGCTGTTCCATGTGTTGCTTCAAAAATTGCATGTCCTGTTTCATAGTTGATATTGGCACCCGGGGCAATCCCTATACCACCGACAATCGCAGCAAGGGCATCGGAAACATAATCCCCGTTCAGGTTCATTGTTGCGATCACTGAGTAGTCTCCAGGACGAGTGAGTATTTGTTGAAGGAAAGCATCAGCAATAGCATCTTTAATCAGGATATCTTTTCCTGTTTTCGGATTTTTGAATGTACACCAGGGACCACCATCCAATTCAATCGCCCCAAATTCTTTTTTAGCAAGTTCATAGCCCCAGTCACGAAATGCCCCTTCTGTATATTTCATGATATTCCCTTTGTGTACAAGGGTCACAGAAGGCAGGTCTTTATCTATTGCATATAGGATGGCCGCTCTGAACAAACGTGTTGTGCCTTCTTTGGATATAGGTTTCACCCCTATTGATGTGGACTCCGGAAAACGTATCTTATCAACCCCCATTTCTTTCTGTAAAAACTGAAGAATTTTCTTCACCTCAGGCGTTCCATGCATCCATTCAATTCCTGCATAAATATCTTCCGAGTTTTCCCTGAAAATTACCATATCTGTTGTTGTCGGATCTTTTACCGGAGAAGGAACACCTGCATAATGACGAACCGGTCTTTGGCAAACATAGAGGTCCAGTATTTGGCGAAGTGCAACATTTAACGAGCGGATGCCCCCCCCCACCGGTGTTGTCAGAGGTCCTTTTATGGCAACAAGATATTCTGATATGGTATCCAAAGTTTCCTGCGGCAACCACTCTCCTGTTTTGTTAAATGATTTTTCCCCGGCAAGTACTTCTTTCCATATAATTCGTTTTTTTCCTTTGTATGCCTTTTCTACGGCAGCATCCAGAACCCTCACTGTTGATGCCCATATATCCGGTCCTGTACCATCTCCTTCAATAAAAGGAATAACAGGATGATCAGGTACCTTCAATACAGCTTTGTCAATTGTAATTTTTTCGCCAGTCATAGTTTTTATAATATTAATTTGATCAATAAATCTTTATCTGTCTTTATCTGTTTTCAATTTGCCACACACTTAATCATTATTACGCATATGTATATTGATAATTAAAAACCGTGCAAAAGTAAAGAATCA
>CAYSRH010000211.1:2007-4192 GCA_964433245.1 uncultured Bacteroidales bacterium
CATTATTACGCATATGTATATTGATAATTAAAAACCGTGCAAAAGTAAAGAATCAAAGGCGATTTTTATTCAAAATCCAAAGAAAAATCCTTTCTGAGTTTCACAAGTGAAGGGTTCTTCGCTGCCAGTTGATTAAATTTATCTTCATTGGTCAGTACAGCTCCCTGCGAAGCTGTTTGCAAGGTATCATCCACGACAAAATCAATCTCTATATGCTGGTGCTGAAAAATTTCCCTGAGTTTTGCAACAAGGTCCTGTTTTGTTCTTCCCAGATGGTCTTTTTGCATTTGGTTTGCAACCTTACACAGCAATATATGTCTGTCTTTGAGGAGGGGATCACTCATGCTCAACACCGAGTGCAAACGTGGTTTTCCCTGTTTTATCTGATCCAGAAAAGTTTGCCAGCCTTCGTGTATTTTTTCTTTGCTCAAATCTTCTTCTACAGAATTCTCATTTTGTTGAACATCATCAGGTTCTTCTGCAGAATCTGTATCATCATCCTCTGCCTTCTTGTTGTTCGATGATTTTCCTTCTTCTCCCTGCAATGCATTCTTTATTGAAATAGTCGTTTTGGGAGCTGATGGAGCAGGTCGCAAAGGACCGTTCCTTCTGCCATTTTGTTCCGTTTTATTCTCTTGTAAAGATTTCGAAGACTCCTGTTTTTGGGAATCTGAATTATCGCTACCGCCTGATCTCCTGTTTTCTCTTTTATCTTCTTTTACATCAGTGTCCGTCCGGTTTTTTTTTTTATTTGCAAGTTGACAAAGGTTCATAAGCAGCAACTCCACATGCAAACGTTTATTCCTGCTTTGGTTATATTCTGTGTCTGCCTTGCTGATAAGATTTAATCCATCCAACAGAAAAGCTGCATCGCAATTTGTCGTTTGTAAAAGATAGCGATCTTTTATGCTATCTCCAACTTCTAATAATTGCAATATTGCCTTTTCTTTACATACCAGCAGGTCTCTGAAATGACTGCTTAGTCCATTGATGAAATTTCTCGGGTCAAAGCCCTGATTGACGATCTGATCATAAACAGACAATGCCTCAGGGTAATTATTTTCCATAAATATTTCTGTCAGATTAAAATAATGCTCATAATCCAGAATATTTAAATTCTCTATAACGTCTTTATATTCTATTTTCTTTCCGCAAAAAGCAACAATCTGGTCAAATATAGACAATGCATCCCGCATCCCTCCATCAGCTTTTTGGGCAATTATATTAAATGCATCTTCTTCAAAATCAATGCCTTCTTTTGTAGCTATGTCGCTTAAATATTGCACAGCATCTTTGATCTGGATACGGCTGAAATCAAATATTTGGCAACGGGACAAGATCGTTGGAATAATTTTATGTTTTTCTGTTGTTGCCAGAATAAAAATAGCATGTGCCGGAGGTTCCTCAAGGGTTTTTAAAAACGCGTTAAATGCGGAAGCCGAGAGCATATGTACCTCATCAATGATGTATATATTATATTTTCCCATCTGTGGCGGTATGCGTACCTGCTCAATCAAATTCCTGATATCTTCCACCGAATTATTGGAAGCAGCATCAAGCTCATGAATATTGTAAGACCGTCCGGTATTAAAAGCAGTACACGACTCACAAACATTGCAGGCTTCTATGTTGTCTGTTATATCAAAACAATTGATCACCTTCGCCAGAATTCTTGCACAGGTAGTTTTGCCAACCCCCCTTGGACCACAAAAAAGATATGCCTGAGCCAAATGGTTATTGCGAATTGCATTTTTCAGGGTTTGCGTAATCGCCCCTTGCCCAACAACGGCATCAAAAGTGTCAGGTCTGTATTTTCTCGCTGAAACAATAAAATTATCCATAAATTATATCATTAATTACCACCTTAAATATTAATAATTTACTAATTTGAATATGCTGTTAATCTTTTTAAGTCCCGTCAGGGACGATATTATGGTAGAATTTTGTTTAATCAAAATTCAGAACCCCGTAGGGTGCGACATTTTTACCCGCCCGCCTTATGATCATGAAAATATTCTCCACTCATTATCGCCTGCAAGATAAAAAAAAATAGGGTTTCGTTAAAGATAATAGAGAATTTAGTTTTCAACAAATAAAATATTTCTATATTTGCAGTCCGAATTTTTTAATTTAAAATTTAATTTATTAATTATCATGTTAAAACATTACGAGACCGTTTTCATTT
>CAYSRH010000212.1:0-4191 GCA_964433245.1 uncultured Bacteroidales bacterium
ACAGCCTTGCACCATGGGCAAGTGTTGCAACAGCTACTTTTGAAGTAAAAACAACAACAATCAATCATCAGCCCCTCTATAATTTGATGGGCAAAGGATGGACAAGCAGAAACTGGAGCTGGTTTTTTGAAGTAGATGACACCTACCAGTCATGGGTTGACCCTGTATCCTTTAAACCTTACTACTACCAAAGAGATATCTTTGAAGATGGTTTTATCATGGACGTGTTCTATGAATTTAAAAGAGATAACAAACTCGTCTATGCAACCTATAAAAAATATAATTCAAAAAAGAAACCGGAACCACCTTTTTCCTACGACACTGTTGATATTACAGATTGTACATTTGATGTTATGTCCATGCTCTATTTCGCCCGCAATATGGATTACAACAAAGTACGTGAAGGGCAACTGATCCCTGTTTCCATTATAATGGACAACGAAATATGGAATATCCATTTCCGGTATCTCGGAAAAGAAAATATCCGTGTACCCAAAATGGGTCGCTTTAATACCCTGAAATTCTCTGTTTATACGATTGAGGGAAGTGTTTTCAAAGAAAGTGGCGAAAGCCTTTATATGTGGGTTACAGATGATAAAAATAAAATCCCGCTAAAAATTGAAAGCCCCATTATTATCGGGAGTGTCCGGGCATTTCTTACAGACTATAAAAACATCAGAAACCCTCTTACTTCAAAGACCAAATAGGCTGTATGCCTATCATATTGACTTATGTCATGATTCTTGCTTTTTTTCATGTTTATTAAAAAGAGAATTGTATTTTTGTAGGTATAATTATCGGTTTAGGTATATTAGATTATATGTCGTCACAAAAAGAAAGCATAGAACATTCCTGTAAAGTTGATCGTATTGAGGGAGATTATGCTTTTGTCAGTCTTGTCTCACAACCTGCCTGTAGCAGTTGTCATGCAAAAGGAGCTTGCGGGCTGGCTGATAACAGCACGCAAATTATACGTGTTAACACAGGTGGAATGAAGATTGCACGTGGGGAAACTGTTACCCTCATGCTGGAAAAATCACTCGGGTTTAAAGCCGTTTTATTGGCTTATGTCATCCCTTTTTTATTTTTTCTCCTTGCACTTATTTTCTTTCTGCATGTAACAAAAAATGAGTTGTTGGGAGGCATGTTGGCACTTTCCGCACTCATTCCTTATTATCTGGTATTATATTTAAGAAGACGACAGTTAGACCGGGATTTCTTATTTACCATAAAAAAAATGTGAAGATGGATGAAATTTTGTTGTTTACCATTATTACTGTATCTGTAATAGGTCTGGTTGCTGCAGTAATATTGTATTTAGTTGCACAAAAATTTAAGGTTTACGAAGATCCTACTATAGATCTGGTTGAAGAGGTGTTACCTGGAGCCAATTGTGGAGGATGTGGATATCCGGGTTGCCGTAACTTTGCAGAAGCCATTGTTACAAAAAAAGACCTGACAGGATTATACTGCCCTGCCGGAGGGAATGAAACAATGAATGCCGTTGCTGAAATTCTCGGATTAACAGCAGAAGAAAAAGAACCTTCAGTTGCTGTGTTACGGTGCAACGGAACTCCCGACAAGCGTCCCTACACAAATATATATGACGGAGCCAAAAGTTGTCAGATCATTTCGAACCTCTACATTGGCGAAACAGCTTGCCCGAATGGCTGTTTGGGCTGTGGAGACTGTGTTGATGTATGCCTGTTTGATGCCATCAAAATAAACCCACTGACAAAACTTCCGGAAATCATTGATGATAAATGTACTGCTTGTGAAGCATGTGTAAAAGCATGTCCCCGTGACCTTATCGAAATAAGGAAAAAGAACAAAAAAGACAGAAAAATATATGTGTCCTGTGCCAATACAGAAAAAGGAGGTGTAGCAAGAAAAAATTGCAAAGTGGCCTGTATCGGATGTGGAAAATGTGTGAAGATATGCCCTCATGATGCAATAACACTTAACAACAATCTGGCCTATATTGATTCGTACAAATGTAAACTTTGCCGGAAATGTGTCACAGAATGTCCAACAAATGCAATCGTTGAATACAACTTTCCTCCACCAAAAGAAAAGCGTGAAGAAAAAACAAAAGAAGCAACAGCATAAAAAAACATATCTCATTCATTAAAATAAAACAATTAGAAAAAAGGCATGCTTAAAACATTCACATTAGGAGGTGTCCATCCGGATGAGAATAAATTGTCATCTCAGGTTAAAACCGGGGAACAGCCAATTCCGGAAACAGTTTACATTCCTCTTTCCCAGCACCTTGGATCACCTGCGGAACCTGTTGTTAACAAAGGTGATGAAGTAAAAACAGGACAATTAATAGCAAAAGCCACGGGGTTTATCTCAGCCAACATACATGCGTCGGTATCAGGTACTGTAAAAAATATCGAGAAAGTAATGGACGGTTCCGGATACAAAAAAGAAGTTATCACAATAACAGTAAAGGGAGATGAATGGATAGAAGGTATAGATAAGTCGCCCGAACTGAAAAGTGATATCACAGCAACAAAAGAAGACATCATAAAAAAAGTTACTGATTCCGGTATTGTGGGTTTGGGTGGTGCAGCATTCCCTTCCCATGTGAAGCTCTCTGTGCCTCCCGGGAAAAAATGTGACCATGTACTCATCAACGGAGCCGAATGTGAGCCTTTCCTGACCTCAGACCACCGGATGATGCTCGAAAAAACAGAAGAACTCTTTGTTGGCATCAATCTGGTGAAGAGAGCATTGGAAGTAGAAACTGCCATTATTGGTATTGAAAACAACAAAAAAGATGCCATTGAAGTCATGCAAAAAGTGGCAGCAAAACACGAAGGCATACAGGTACAACCATTAAAAGTTATGTATCCCCAGGGCGGTGAAAAACAATTGATAGAAGCTATCCTCAAAAGGGAAGTTCCCTCGGGAGGATTACCAATTGATGCAGGTGTTGTGGTTTTTAATGTTGGTACTGTATTTGCCATTTATGAAGCGGTTCAGAAAAACAAACCGCTATTTGAAAGATATGTTACTGTAACAGGTAAATCAATACAAGAACCACTGGTTACCAAAACACGGATCGGAACGCTTTGCAGCGAATTGATCAAGCTTGCCGGAGGCGTTCCCGATGACACAGGCAAGATCATTAATGGAGGTCCCATGATGGGGAAAGCCCTCCCCAATGCAGAGGTTCCTGTTGTAAAAGGATGTTCCGGAATTGTCATCATGCCGGTCAGTGAGGCCAAACGACAAGCCGAAGCAAATTGTATCCGTTGTTCCAAGTGTATTGAACGATGTCCGATGGGACTGGAACCTTATTACCTTGCTCTGCTCTCAAAAAACGAAGCATGGGAAGAAGCAGAAAAAAATCATATCATGGATTGTATTGAATGTGGATGTTGCAGTTATACCTGCCCTGCCTTTGTTCCTCAACTGGACTACATCAGGCTCGGAAAATACAATGTTGGTCTAATCATTAAATCAAGAAAACAATAATGAGTAATCGTTTATTCGTATCCCAATCCCCGCATGTTCATGATAAGAACAGTACACAACACATCATGATGCATGTTTTACTGGCACTAATGCCTGCTTTTTTCGTTTCTGTATATTTTTTTGGTATCGGAGCTTTAATTATCACCGCAATTTCTGTCACTTCATGTGTAATCTTTGAATGGCTGATCACAAAATTCATGATAAAGGAGGAACCCCGTATCAACGATCTTTCTGCTGTTGTAACCGGTGTGCTTTTTGCTTTCTGCCTGCCATCAAATCTGCCTGTCGGATTGGTTATCCTCGGAGCATTCGTATCCATTGGCATTGGAAAAATGACCTTTGGGGGGATAGGCAAGAATCCATTTAATCCTGCATTGGTCGGTCGGGTATTTCTCTTCATCTCATTTCCGGTTCAAATGACCAACTGGCCGATTCCTCTGCAAAACAGGACAGAATATCCGGATGCCTCAACAGGAGCTACCATCTTAAGTAAGATCAAAGAAGGTCTCGGGTCAGGTGCCGGAGTTCCCGAACTTATGCAGGAAGCCCCATCCCATTCCGAACTTTTTGTCGGATTCATGGGAGGTTCTCTCGGAGAAATCGCAGCCATCGCTATGCTCATCGGTTTTGCATGGTTGCTTATCACAAAAATTATTACCTGGCACATTCCAATCATCATATTAGGGACAGTATTTATTTTTACCG
>CAYSRH010000213.1:0-4186 GCA_964433245.1 uncultured Bacteroidales bacterium
ACACACACGCAGCTATGATTAAGAATGTGTGCCAAATCGAAAGCATGGTCACAAAATTTAAACAGATGGAAAAAATCAAGTCATTGGCTGATCTGCAGAAAAAAAAAGAGGCGATAAAATCAAAAGTAACACTAAGAGAAAAAGGAGAAAATCCTGACTCTCTGGTCCAGATCAAAGTAGCAATGGCCACATGTGGAATTGCTTCAGGGGCAAAAGATATATTTGAATATCTGAATGATGAATTAGAGAAAAGAAACATCGGTGCCATTATTACCCAAACGGGATGCATGGGATACTGCTATGCAGAACCAACCGTCGAAATTAAAAAGCCGGGACAAGATCCTATCGTATTTGGTGATGTTGATAAGAAAAAAGCTGATGAACTCATTGATAAATATATCAAGAATAATGAGTTGGTGGAAGGCATTATTCCCGTTAATTATGAAAATATTGACTAAGTATTAACACAAATATAAACACCAAGAAGAAAAAATGGCAAATTACAGAATGCATATACTTGTATGTGGCGGGAGCGGATGCCGTTCAGCTGAAAGTGAAGCAATTGCTGAAGCATTGAAAAGTGAACTGGAGGTCCAGAGCATCCGGGATGTCCAGGTAGTATCAACCGGCTGTTTTGGTTTTTGTGAAAAAGGACCTATTGTAAAAATTCAGCCTGACAACACCTTCTACATTGAAGTAAAACCTGAAGATGCAAAAGAGATCATTTCTGAACATATTGTAAAGGGAAGACAAATTAAACGACTGCTTTTTACGGATCCGGCAACAACAAAAAAAGAAGCCAACAGTGAAAATATGGGGTTCTACAAAAAACAACTCAGAATCGCTTTGAGGAATTGCGGATTAATAGATCCTGAAAATGTTGATGAATATATTGCCCGCGACGGATACATGGCTTTGGGAAAAATCCTGAATAAAATGTCTTCCGAAGAAGCAATCGAGATCATGAAAAAATCAGGATTAAAAGGTCGTGGTGGTGGTGGATTCCCTACAGGATTAAAATGGGAATTTGCGAGAAAAAGTCCTGGAAAAGAAAAATATGTTGTATGTAATGCTGACGAAGGAGATCCCGGAGCATTTATGGACCGGTCAATTCTGGAAGGTGATCCGCACTCCGTCATCGAAGCCATGGCAATTACAGGATATTGCATTGGTTCTGATCACGGACTGGTTTACATACGGGCAGAATATCCATTGGCAATTAAACGTTTGCAAATTGCCCTTGAACAAGCGAGAGAATTAAATCTTTTAGGGAAAAATATCTTTGGAACAGGATTTAATTTTGATATTGAAATCAAACTGGGTGCCGGCGCTTTTGTTTGTGGAGAAGAAACCGCCCTGATCCATTCTATGGAAGGACATAGAGGAGAGCCTACATTTAAACCCCCGTTCCCGGCAGTAAAAGGATTCAGAGGGAAACCCACCAATGTGAACAATGTGGAAACTTATGCAAATGTACCCACAATCTATTTGAAGGGTGCCGATTGGTTTGCTTCCATTGGAACAGAAAAATCAAAAGGAACAAAAGTTTTTGCCCTTGCGGGTAATATCAATAACGTAGGACTTATCGAAATTCCTATGGGAACAACCCTGCGTGAGGTCATCTTTGAAATTGGCGGCGGCATAAAAGACGGGAAAAAATTCAAGGCAGTACAAACAGGCGGACCTTCCGGAGGCTGCCTGACAGAAAAACATCTTGATACGCCCATCGACTATGATAATCTGTTAGCTTCAGGTTCTATGATGGGATCCGGGGGCATGATCGTAATGGATGAGAGTTCCTGTATGGTATCTGTGGCAAAATTCTACCTGGATTTTACTGTCGAAGAATCTTGTGGAAAATGCAGCCCCTGCCGTATTGGAAATAAACGCTTGTATGAGTTGTTAGAGAAGATTACTGAAGGGAAAGGAACCCTTGATGACATTGATCTTTTACGCAGTTTATCAGTTGTTATCAAAGACACTTCCCTTTGTGGTTTGGGACAAACATCTCCAAATCCGGTTTTATCTACACTGGACAACTTTTATGATGAATACCTGGAACATGTCAATGATAAAAAATGCCGCGCAGGGGAATGTAAAGCCCTTATGGCTTATTTTATTGATCCCGAAAAATGTGTCGGATGTACTGCCTGTGCCAGAAATTGTCCTGTAAACTGTATTTCAGGCGCAAGAAAAGAAGTGCACAAAATAGATCAGGAGCCATGTATCAAATGTGGCAACTGTATGGAAAAGTGCAAATTTGATGCTGTATATGTTAAATAAATAAAGATGAGGTGATAATAAATATGGAACTTATTAATGTAACAATCGATAATAAAGCTGTAAAAATTGAAAAGGGGAAGTCAATTCTTGATGCAGCAAAAAAAGTGGGGATTCACATTCCTACACTTTGCCACTTACAATTGGATCTCTTTGATATAGAAAACAAACCCGGGGGATGCCGTATATGTGTTGTGGAGGTCGAGGGAAGAAAAAATCTTGCCCCGGCTTGTGCCACTGAAGTGCAGGAAGGGATGGTCGTACGAACCAATAATATCCGGGTGCTTAATTCAAGAAAAACCGTGCTGGAATTAATACTTTCTGATCATCCTGCAGATTGTCTTGTATGTGCAAAAAGTGGAAATTGTGAATTACAAGACCTTTCGCAAGAATTTGGTGTCAGAGACATTCCTTTTGAAGGTGAAAAATCTACATATAAACCGGACTATTCTCCTGCTATCATCCGTGACATAGATAAATGTATCATGTGCAGACGCTGTGAGATGATGTGCAATGATGTACAGACAGTCGGAGCTCTTTCTGCCATCAAAAGAGGGTTTGATGCAGTTGTGGCTCCTGCCTTTGAGGAAGACCTGGTGAAATCTCCCTGTGTTTATTGTGGACAGTGTGTCGCTGTATGCCCTACAGGAGCACTTACCGAAGTTGATCATACCAACCAGTTGATCAGGGATCTGGCCAATCCGGAAAAAACCGTTGTGGTGCAAACAGCACCTGCCGTACGTGCTGCACTCGGAGAAGCTTTCGGAATGGAAGCGGGATCTTTGGTCACAGGAAAAATGGTGGCAGCCCTTCGCCATCTTGGTTTTGATTATGTCTTCGACACTGACTTTGGGGCAGACTTAACGATCATGGAAGAAGGTACTGAGCTACTGGCAAGGCTTAAAGCATTTTTAAAAGGTGATAAATCTGTGAAACTCCCCATGCTTACATCATGCTGTCCGGGATGGGTTAACTTCTTTGAACATCATTTTCCCGATCTCAAAGATGTTCCCTCTACAGCAAAATCACCACAACAAATGTTTGGTGCAATAGCAAAAACCTATTTTGCTGATAAAATCAAGAAAAACAGAAAAGACATGATTGTTGTTTCTATTATGCCTTGCATTGCAAAAAAATATGAATGTTCACGTGAAGAGTTTTCTGTTGACAACAATCCTGATGTCGATTACTCTATTTCCACACGCGAATTAGGTCAGCTGATAAAACGCGCCAACATAGAATTCCATGCATTACAAGATGAAGATTTCGATACTCCCATGGGAGAATCTACGGGTGCCGCTGTTATTTTCGGAGCAACAGGAGGTGTTATTGAAGCTGCGTCAAGGACAGCTTACGAATTATACACAGGGAAAACATTAGAAAAAGTCGATTTTACAGAACTTCGTGGATTTGAAGGCGTTCGTTCCGCAACAATTGATTTTAACGGACAACCTATAAATATTGGAATTGCACATGGACTTGGACATGCAAGAAAACTTCTCGATGATGTCCGAAGCGGAAAATCAAAATTTCATGCAATAGAAGTCATGGCATGTCCGGGAGGATGCATCGGTGGTGGAGGACAACCCCTGCACCATGGAAATGCAGATATTCTGAAAGCCAGAATGAAAGCTATCTACAAAGAAGATGCTGGAAAACCAATCAGGAAATCACATGAAAATCCTTATATCAAAAAGCTTTATGAGGAATTTTTAATAAGCCCCATGAGTGAAAAGGCTCATCAGCTATTGCATACTCATTACTTCGACAAAAGTGATGAAATCACAATTGAATAATCTAAACAGGGTAAATTTTTAAAAGCAACAAAACAATGTCAACAACAAAAATTAAAATAAAAGTAAAAGAAAATGATCTGAAAGTTATAAGGGAGATTTGTTCATCTTAT
>CAYSRH010000214.1:0-4169 GCA_964433245.1 uncultured Bacteroidales bacterium
CGGAAGGATCGGTCTCATTGATTTTATACAGAGAACCTTTGGGGTAGAAATTGATGAAGAGAAACTACTCTCTTTTCCTACAGTTCAAAAAATTGTTGAACATGTCAAACAAAATAAGCTATTTCAAAAACCCACGGAAACTTTCCAATGGAGTTCTTCACTAAAAGAAAAGATAAGTGTCCGGTTTCCAAAGACGTGGGGCACATTATCCCTTATTAAACACATAGGCAAAGGGCTTCTTATGATCTTATTCAAAGTAAGAAGAAAAGGAATGGAACATATTCCCGAAGGACCGGCAATACTGGCACCTAACCACCAAAGCTATCTGGACGGTTTACTGGTGATCACCTGCATTAAAAATGCAATGCTTAAAAAAACATACTTCTATGCAAAGAAAGAATATGTCAGCAACCGTTTCATGTCGTTTATTGCCAAACACCATAATGTCGTGGTGATGGATTTGCAAAACAACCTGAAAGAATCCATACAAAAACTTGCAGAAATATTAAAACAAGGCAATAAAGTTTTGATTTTTCCGGAAGGAACAAGGAGCTACGATCAGAATTTAGGAGATTTTAAACAAACCTTTGCTCTGCTCAGTAAAGAGTTGGGGGTTCCGGTGATCCCTGTGGCAATTTCCGGAGCAAATAAAGCCATGCCCCGCGGAAAATTCTTTCCCCGGTTTTTCAAAACCATTCATGTCGAATTCCTGCCTCTGCTACATCCTGAAAAAAATACAGCAGAAGGTATTACTGCCAAGACAAAAGAGATGATTCTCGAAAAAATTGTATGATTTATAGGAAGAATGCTTAAAAAACAAACTACCTTTGCATTTTATTATAAATGAATACTTCATTGATCACTTCTTTAATTGAATACGATTTTCCAGCAACACATACAATGTAACATACAATGTAACACACAATGTAACTGTTTCGTCTTTCAGTTATACTGGTTTATACCGGTAAGAACAGGTCAGAGAATTGTCTAAATTAACAAACACAAATGATATCATTTAAAGAAACCGGGCTTGGTCCCGATGTATTAAGAGGGATAGAAGCACTTGGTTTTGTTCAACCAACACCTATTCAGGAACAAACAATTCCCATGCTATTGGGATCAAATCAGGATTTGATTGCCCTGGCACAAACCGGAACGGGAAAGACAGCCGCTTTCGGATTGCCTGTCATTGATGGCATTGACCCTTCATTAAACGCAGTACAGGCGATTGTTCTGTGTCCCACGAGGGAACTCTGCATGCAAATTGCCAACGACCTCAACAACTTTGCCAAACACTGTAAAAAAGTTAACATTGCCGCCGTATATGGTGGAGCAGCCATTCAAAACCAGATTGCCGCCATCAAAAGGAGCCAAATCGTTGTTGGCACACCGGGACGGACACTTGACCTGATCAAGAGAAAAGCCTTGAAAATCGGCAGCATCAGGTGGCTGATCCTTGATGAAGCTGATGAGATGCTAAACATGGGCTTCAAAGAAGACTTAGATGCTATCCTGGCAAACACACCCCGCGAAAAACAAACACTCCTGTTCTCAGCTACCATGCCCAAAGAAATTGCAGAAATTGGAAGTAAATACATGAACGATCCAAAAGAAATTTCTGTAGGAAACAGAAATACGGCACATGAAAACATTGCCCATGAATATTATATGGTAAATGCCCGGGATAAGTACGAAGCTGTAAAAAGGATAATGGACAACAGCCCCGACATCTATGGGATTATTTTTTGCCGCACACGAATAGAAACCAAGGAAATTGCTGATAAGCTGATTCAGGATGGATATAATGCAGACGCTCTTCACGGAGACCTTTCACAAGCCCAAAGAGACTATGTGATGAAGCGGTTCAAACAAAAAACACTACAAATGCTTGTTGCAACAGATGTTGCAGCGAGAGGACTCGATGTAAATAACCTGACACACATCATCAATTATAATCTGCCGGATGATCCCGAAGCCTATATTCACCGAAGTGGAAGAACAGGAAGGGCAGGGAAAAAAGGTATTTCCATCTCGATTATCCACACACGGGAAAACGGGAAACTGCGAAACATCGAACGCATTGCCAAACAAAAATTTGAAAAGAAAGAAGTGCCGGATGCACATGCCATATGTCAAAAACAACTTTTTAATTTTATCCACAAAGCAGAAAATATAGATCCGGAGATCGAATCACTCGATCAGTTTATGCCCGAAATTTATAAAAAACTTGATTGGTTAAGCAAAGAAGACATCATTAAACGCTTTATGGCTATCGAATTCACACGCTTTCTGGAATCCTACAAACATTCCCGCGATATCAATGTGAGAGAAAGCGGAAGGAATTCTCCTGACAACAGAAGCAATAGAAATGAAAGGAGAAAAGAAGAGAGAGCATCAGGGAAAAAATTTGAACGCTACTTTATCAACCTGGGGTCAAAACAGGATCTGACACCTACCTCTCTGATCGGGCTTGTGAACGAACATGTCAAAGTCAGAAACATTGAGATCGGGAAAATTGATATCATGAAAAAATTCTCTTTTTTTGAAGTTGAAGGCGGTCACATGCGATCCATAACAGATGCCTTTCATAACACAAAATATAAAGATATCGATGTCCATGTTGAACCTTCCCAGAAGAAAAAAGAAACATCACCTTTCAATCCGGGGTTCAAAGAAAGAAAAGAAACAGATTTTAAACGCAGCAGGACAAGGATCAAAACACGCACAAATACAGGCACGAAAAAAAGCCGGAATTATTAGCTTGCAAAACAATTTAATTGAAACCTAAATTGAGAAACAGTGATTGAGAGATCACATTTTACAATTTATAGAATGCTTCACTTTTCTCAATGCCCATTTCCATACCCCGTAATTCAGCCTGTCCCCTGAGTAATCCAAGTGCTGAATAGCCGGGATTGATATCCTTTTTGTCCAAATCGTCCAGGATGGTATGTCCATGATCAGCCCGCATGGGTATCTGCCAGTCAGCACGCTCCATGGATCTTCGCTTCCGTTGTTCACGAAGCAATTCACGCATCACACGATACATATCCACATCACCCTGCAGGTGTGCCGCTTCAAAAAATGAACCATCAGATTCACGCTGTGTGCTTCGCAAGTGGGCAAAGTTGATTTTGCTTCCGAGGCGTTTCACCATGCCCACAAGATCATTCTCTTTTTTAACACCAAAAGAACCTGTACAGAATGTCCATCCGTTAAAAGGAGAATCATACACACTGGTCAGGAAGCGAACATCATCTTCGGTACTTACCACGCGTGGCAAGCCGAGAATCGGTCTTGGCGGATCATCCGGGTGAATGGCAAGTCGCACATTGCTTTCCTCAGCAACAGGTGCTATTTGGGAAATAAAATAAGCAAGGTTTTTCTTTAACTGCTCTGCATCAATATCTTTGTAGAGATTAAGTTTTTCTTGAAATTTCTCCAACGTATATCCTTCCTGTCCTCCGGGAAGACCTGCAATTATATTGTTCACCAGTTTTTCCTTCTCTGATTCCGTCATTTTTTCAAATACCTTCCCGGCTTTTTTCTTCTGCTCCTCATCGTATAATTCCTCGGCTCCGGGACGTTTTAATATATAAAGTTCAAATGCGGCAAACGTAACTGCGTCAAATCGCAGTGCCCTCGATCCGTCACCCAGTTCAAAATCCAGATGCGTCCTTGTCCAATCCAATATGGGCATAAAATTATAACATAAAAAAGGAATACCACAAACGCCAAGATTACGGACTGATATTTTATATTTTTCTATATATTTCTCTCGTTCAGGCAGTCCAAGCTTAATTGATTCGTGTACAGGAATGCTTTCCACCACTGACCACCTGAGCCCCCGCGGTCTGTTTCTGTCTCCGTCCCATTCTATGTATTTCTTTCGCTTGGCTATTTCTTCTACCGGCCACACATCACCTATCGGTATCTGATGCAATGATGTAACAATCCCTGTCGCACCTGCTTGTCTGATATCGGTAAGTGTTACCGGATCTTCCGGACCATACCATCGCCATGTTTGTTCCATTCCCATAGTTCTATGCTTTTAATAAGTAAACTTTTGGGCAAAATTAACATAAAAAGCAAAGCAAATACGTAAAAAACGAATGACATCTATCATTTTTACAAAAAAAAGCAGCCAATTAAAAACTGCCTGCTTTTTC
>CAYSRH010000215.1:0-4136 GCA_964433245.1 uncultured Bacteroidales bacterium
AGATTGACCCTGGCTACGTACTCTGTTTGGAAATATCTCAGAAATAAACACCCAAATTACTGCACCCTGAGAAACAGCAAAAAAGGCACAAAATCCAACCAGATAAAACATAACATTATATCCACTGAAAGAACCGAAATAAAATGAAAAGGAAACCAAAGATAAAAAGAAAGCCATTCCTACTGATCCTATAAGCAATAAGGTTTTCCTACCCAAACGATCAATGATAAACATTGCAATAATTGTAAAGACCATGTTCGTAATACCAATGGCTACAGATTGCAAAAGAGATACATCAGCAGAAAGTCCTGTCATTTCGAAAATACGGGGTGCATAATATAATATCGCATTGATTCCCGTAAACTGATTGAATACTGCAATTATCATAGCAATAGAAAGCGGAAATCTATATTTTTTCAGCAATACACTTTCTGTTTTGCCTTGTTTTATGGTTTTAAGAGAAGCAACAATCTCATCAATTTTATTATCAATATGCTCCTTTCTCAATCCTAAGAGTAAGAGAATATTTTTGGCTTCACAAATTCTTCCCTGCTTAACAAGCCATCTTGGACTTTTAGGGATAAAAAACAGTAACACAAAGAAAAGCAGTGCGGGAAAAGCTTCAACACCCAGCATCCATCTCCATGCTGATATTTCTACAATCGAAGCAATGATGTAGTTTGAAAAAAAGGCAATCATGATTCCTGCAACCACATTAAACTGATTAACAGCCACCAACCGCCCTCTTAGGTTTGACGGCGCTATTTCTGAAATATACATCGGAGACATTACAGATGCTCCTCCAACTGCGAGACCTCCTATAAAACGGAAAAATAAGAAAAAGTGCCAGTTTTGTGCCAGTGCACTTCCCAATGCAGACAGTAAATAAAAAACTGCAAGAACAATCAACACGTTCCTTCTCCCCCATTTATCTCCAGGTTTCCCAACCAGCAAAGATCCGGCAATCGTTCCTATCAAAGCAATGGACACAGTAAATCCAAGCAGGTTATTATTGAGTGCAAAAACTGTTTGCAAATCATTTATTGTCCCGGAAATAACAGCTGTATCAAAACCAAACAGGAATCCCCCGAGGGCAGCAATAATTGTATTGAACAAAACATACCTTTTCCCCTTCATATTATTTTTATGTGTTTTTAATTAGTATATAATATTTTATACACTTTTTTCAAACTTATAAAATAAAAATAAACTACAAGCCAGCCAGACGATCCCGCCACCTTTGCACAGAATCAAAAGCAGGTGCTATTTGTAAAATTCTTTCATATGTGCTTATCGCCAGATCATTTTCATTTAATTTTTCATAACATTTTGCTTTCCATACCAGGGTGTTGAGCAATATCCACGTACATTGCTCCTGCTCATTTTTTTGCATCAGTTCATATGATTTCTTATAAAAAGTGATCGCCTTTCTATAGTCAGCACCCGCCAACGAAGGAATATTGGTTTCAATGATCGCCCTGTTACTCCAAACCAAATATGAATCAGGTGCCAGTTCAATTGACTTTTCTATTGCATTGATGCAACGCCTTCCATTTACAATAGCTGTGGCGGGATATGCCACAATCTTATAGGCATACATTGAGGCCTGGTAACAATAAGACAAGGCATCATCTGTTTGTAATGAAAAAAGAATATCAATATATTTTTCAAAACGCACAATCCATTCTTTTGTTTTTTTTTGTGCCCCCTTCTTCTCCAACAAGATAGCCTAAATATCCTTTCTAATTTTTAAAAATTTCTTTTAAGATCAGTTTTTTTTTTTTTTTTAAAAAACCTTTTTCTATCTTTTCCTTTTCTTCCCGCCACTTTTCCATATCCATCACAATAAAAGTTTCATAAAACATACAAGCCTGAGACTTTTGCGAAGCCTCGGTCCCGGAAAGAAAAATAAACATTCCAAAAAACAGGATAAAAAGATGTTTTTGTTGTAATATTTTCATTATCAAACCCATAAAAGATGTAACAGGAAGAAAAACAAAAGTTGGAAGATAAAGTAATACGCAGCAAAAATGTTGCTGCTCTTTTCTTTATCAATTTTATAAAAGGCCAACAACATGGCAGCTGATATTACAAACCAGGTAAAATAATTACTTACAGGCACATCGATAAAATCCCAGCTCCACATACCCATTCTGATGGCAATGGGTTCCATATTCAAATCAAAAACTGTAAGAACAAAGGCTCCCAGTAATGCTTTTAAAGATAATGTGATTTTCAATGGTTGAAAGATAATATACACACAGTAAACCAACACCAACCAGTTAAGCCCAATCAAAACAGGTGTATCAAAAAATTGGACTCCCAATGTATCTCCATATGAATAATGTCCGAATATTTTCCCGGTATTTACGCCAACAGCCTCAGTCGCAAATCCAACAAGAAATACACCCAACATTAAAAATACAATATGCAAACTCCATTGCCGGTGATTCAAAAAAAGCAATCCCCCACCCGTCAAAATAAGCCATGGTGTCTGGTTAACAAACCACTGTTCATTAGAAGAAAAAGAGATGCCGATAAGCCCAACGACATAAAAAACAGAAATAATAATGATACTTAGATTTGCAAATGTTTTATCTGACAACATATTTAAATTTACTTATATTAATTTATCTACAATTTTAGAAGAAGCAAGGCATAAGGGAATTCCCCCACCCGGATGAACGCTTCCCCCTGTAAAAAAAAGACCTTTGATTCTTCTATGAAAATTTGCATGTCGCATAAATGCCGAATACCTGTTATTTGAACTATTCCCATACAGGGCTCCTCTGTACGAACCTGTTTTGTCTTCAATATCTACAGGAGTCTGTACAGACTCAAAAAGAATATGCTGTGCAATATCTGCCTGTAGCACACCATTGATTTTTACAATAATATCCTTTCTTGCCTTTTCGACAATTTTTTGCCAGTCCTGTCCATCATTCGCAGGCGCATTGATCATCACATACCAATTCTCACAGTTCAGAGGAGCATCAGTTTCTACCTGCTTTGAACTTATAAATATATATACTGTGGGATCACTATTGATTTTTTTATTCGTATAGATATCCTCAAATTCCTGCTCATAATTTTCACTGAACAAAATGTTATGTAAGCCGAGAGATGAAAAGGTTCTGTTAACCCCCCAGTAAAAAGTTAAAGCACTGCATGAGAGTTCCTGTTTTGCTATTGATTTTCGCAATGGAATCTGAAGAATATTTTTATACAAAGTATTTACATCCACATCACTCACAACAGTTTCCGCCTCATAAAAATGATGATCAGCAATCACTCCTTTTACCTTTTTTTTATCAATAACTGCCTCGTTGACTTTTTTATTGAATAAAATTTCAATACCAAGCTCCCGGCATAAAGACTCAAGAGCTGAAACAATACCATACATTCCGTTCGCAGGGAAATAAGCGCCTGCATTGTGTTCCAGATGGGCAATAATCCTTAATGTTGCAGGTGCTTTGTAGGGTGAAGACCCATTAAATGTAGCATAACGGTCAAACAACTGTACCAGTCTGGCATCATCAAAAGCCGACTTATTGGCTTTATGTAATGTCCTGAAGGCATCCAATTGCCACGACAATAAGATCGTTCTGATATAAGGCCAGGTAATGTAGTTCCTTTTTTTATGAAGAGAATTAAAAAGAAAGGACTCCCGTGTAATATCAAATAACCTGCTACTCTTTTTCAAATAACGTATGATGTCATAGGCACGCTTCACCAAACCTTTTTTCTTTATTTCCTGGGCAAACATCTGTCGTGAGCTATGCGCCTTTATAACTGTTCCGTCTTCATAAAAATAACGACAGGTTTCCTCCAGTTTTCTATGAAAATAATAATTGCGTGGATTTTTTCCAGCCAACAAAAATAATTCATCTAAAAGAAATGGGAGTGTGAAAAGAGAGGGTCCCATATCAAAACGGAATCCATCCCTGGTAAACTCGGATATTTTTCCTCCTGCATGATTATTCTGTTCAAAAACAACAACACGATATCCTTTAACAGATAATCGAATAGCAGCAGAAAGTCCGCCAATTCCTGCACCTATTACAATCGCTTTAGACATTATTCTTTACCTTACTTTTTATGGTTCTACCCTTATTTTAATGGTTAAATTACTAGTG